>CALBSU010000204.1 GCA_937967285.1 uncultured Acidobacteriota bacterium | reverse complement strand
TATGCCTTCTGCCTGATCGGGTCGCTCATGAACTCGCGCATCGCCAGCTCTTCGGCCTCGCGCTGTCGGCCCGACCATAAAAGCCTGCGTATCTCGCCGAGGTATTTGTGCGCGCCTCTGCGGGCGTAGTTGTGAGGCTCGCCCTGCCAGACCGTGTCCTCGTTGAACTGGATGCGCTCGATGCCGGGATCTCCGAAGATCATCGCGCCGAGCCGGCCGTTGCCCACCGGAAGCGCCTCGGTCCATTCGCGGGCCGGTCTGCTGTAGTGAAGTTTGAGGGACTCAGCTTCCGAATCGCGGGATTGCGCTGAAAATGCCTCGGTCAAAAAGACTGCGAGCCCCAAAAGGAGCGCCGGCAGGAGCACCGGCAGGAGCACCGACATCCTGCCGGCATGCTTTATCTTATGAAATCTCATCTGCTTTGAAGTTGAACGATGGAAAAAGCGGTGCGTACACGCACCGCACTCCTAAATGAGCTTCCATCCCTTGCGGTATTTGCGTTTGATCATCGGCTCGATCTCGGGGGCATTGGTGGCCCGGAGTTTCTTCGGATCCCATTCGAGCTTCTTGCCGGCGCGGTAAGCGACATTGCCGAGATGGTTGGCCTCGGTCAGCCAGCCGGCGTATTCGAAGTTGCAGGTCGTCGGCGAGCCGGTCTTGCACGCGTGGATCCACTCGGCGTGGTGGCCGAGCGATTTCGGGATGAACTGCTCGGGGCGCTTGAAGTCCGCGAATTTATCTTCGGGCAGCAGCGTGTGTTTGCCGTAATCCGAGAGCAGCATTCCCTTGTCGCCTACGAAGAGCACGCCGCTGTTCCACTGCGGAATGCCGCCTTCCTTCCAGATCTCAGGTTTATTTGCTCCCTGGTACCAGGTCAGCTTAACCGGAGGCATCTCGTCGCGACGGTCGTACTGATAGGTCACCTGCATGGATGCCGGAGCGATCTCGGGATGGACCGGCGGTCCGGCAGCTTCGACCGTCAGCGGATGATCGAGCTTGAGCGCCCAGAAGGGCAGGTCGACCCAGTGGCTGCCGAGATCGGACATCGTGCCGTTGCCGAACTCCCACCAGCGATACCATTTCGGTCCGGGGAAGTAGACTTCGTTGAACGGACGCTCTGGCGCCGGGCCGAGCCAGAGATCCCAGTTGAGCGTCGCCGGCACGGGATCGGCTTTCGCCGGACGGTTCTGGACGAAGACGATGTCCTTCGCGGCTTTCGCTTCCTCCTCGGTCGCATGCCAGCCCCACGCGCGTCCGACCCAGACGTGGACCTCCGTCACGTTGCCGATCGATCCCGATTGCACCAGTTCGACCACACGGCGATAGTTGTCCGAAGCATGGATCTGAGTTCCCATCTGCGTCGCGACCTTCGCCTTGCCCGCAGCCTCGCGGATGACGCGCGCTTCCCAGATATTGTGGGTCAGCGGTTTTTCACAGTAGACGTGCTTGCCGAGCTGCAGCGCCGGCAGCGTGGCAAAAGCGTGCGTGTGTTCCGGCGTGCTGATGACGACGGCATCGAAATCTTTGGCGTGATCGTAGACTTTGCGGAAGTCGACGAACTTGCGGGCTCCGGGGTGTTTTTCGGCCGCGGCGTTGAGGTTCAGCTCGTTGACATCGCAGAGGATGACGATGTTCTCCGATGAGACCCCGCGCAGGTTCGCTCCGCCCTGGCCTCCCGATCCGATGATCGCGATGTTCAGCTTGTCGTTGAGGTTCCGGCCGCGAACGATCGCCGGCGCGCCGAGCAGGGCGATACCCGCAAGGCTTGTCTGGTTGATGAATTGACGACGGGTGATTCTTCCGTTTGATGCCATCGAGAGCCTCCTTTGGAGCGCGGCGCCCGCGCGGGCGCCGCTTTGATTCATTTACGCGCGCATCTTCTTATATGTCGCCAGGCAGCGTTCGGCCGTTTCGAACGGAGTGAGCCGGCTGCCTTCCTGTTCGATCAGATAGAACTCGACGCCGCCGACCGATTCCGCCGCCTCGAAGATCTTCTTCCAGGGGGCTTCGCCCTCGCCGAGCAGAACGTGATAGCCTTCCTTCGATCCCCAGTCCTTGCAGTGGATCGAGTTGATGCGGCCCTTGTTCGCCTTGATCCAGCCGACCGGGTCGACGCCAGCCTCGACGCAGGTCCCGACATCGAGCTGGAGCACGACATCCTTCGGCGTGTTTGCCGCGATGACCTGCATTGGACGCACTCCGTCGGTCTCGACGAACTCTGATTTGTGATTGTGATATCCGGCTCGCATTTTGAGCGGTCTGAGTTTCTCAGCCGATTGAGTCAGCCGCTCCGATACGACCTTCCACGCATCCGGCCCGCTGATCCTGCCCGGGCTGGCCATGACGATGTCCCGCGATCCGATGATCTGGTTGAGATCGATCGCCTTCTGAATGCCTTCGGGCGTGAAGGAGTTCGCTCCGTTGTGCGTCGAGAGGCATCTGATGCCCAGATCGTCGAGCAGCTTGCGGACCTCTTTCGCATATTCGGTCGTCCAGTTGTAGTAGGGCGAATAGAACTCGACCACCTCATAACCCATCTTCGCCACGGCCTTGACTGTGCCGAAGAGGTCTTTCGAGAGTTCATCGCGGACCGAGTAGAGTTCGATCCCGACGGGAACCCGTTTCGTCTTCGGAATCGAGGCGAGGGCGAAGGGAGCGGCGGCCGTCAGCGAGAGAAAGCCGCGGCGCGTAAGCGAATAGTTCGGTTTCATCATCTCTTCCTTTCAATTCAGGTTTTCGTGACAGTAGGTGCAGTCGGTGCTGGCGTTTCTGGCCATGTGGCAGGCCATGCAGCTCTTCATCGAGATGTCCTTCTCGCGGTGGAGCCGGTCGCGCTCCGCGACGGGGCCGTGACATTCGGTGCATGTGCCTTTGGCTTCGATGTGGGCGCGGTGACTGAACCTGACGTAACTCGGAATCTGGTAGACTCGAATCCATTTGAGATCCCGCTTTCCCTCGGCGGCCTCGGTCAGCTTTTGAATCGCCGGGCTTTCGGTCTTGATCGCCGAATGGCACTCCATGCAGAGCGTCGGCGCGGGGATCGTCATCTTCTCTCCCGGGTCCGGATTCGGATGACACTTTTTGCATTCCAGCTTCATTCTGCCGGCGTGCAGCTTGTGGCTGTATGGAACAGGCTGTTCGGGGCCCTGCTGCTGTTCCTGCGATCTTCCGGCGATCGAAACCTGGGCTGCGAAAAACGCGAGCAGGCCGATGATCGCCGCGCCCCGGACGCCTCTTCTCCTGTTGCTCATCACGATCTTACAAATCTCCTTTGCGCATCTGTTCGGCCAGGTATTCAGAAGCCCGCATGGCCAGGGCCATGATGGTCAGCGTCGGATTCTGAGTCCCGCCGGTGACGAAGCTCGAACCGTCGACGACGAAGACGTTTTTGACATCGTGGCACTGGTTCCACTTGTTGAGAACGCTCGTCTTCGGATTCTCGCCCATCCGGCAGGTTCCCAGCTCATGAATGCTGTAGCCGGGCGGGAACATCTTGTCGTTGCCGTTGAGCACCTCGAATCCGGCGTCTTCGCAGACCTGGCTGATCGTCGCCACGGCGTCCTTCGCCATATTGAATTCGTTGTCGGTATAGCGGCACTGGAAGTTGAGCGCCGGGATGCCCCAGGCGTCCCTCACCTTCGGATCGAGCCGGACATGGTTTTCATACCGTGGCAGAACTTCTCCCATGATCGTCGTTCCGATCGCTGCGCCGCGATGGCTCTCGAGCATCCGGTTGAGATCCTCGCCCCAGGCCGGAAAGTACTTCGCATCCGGCGTGCCTCCGGTGTAAATGTCCGTCGCGTAACCGCGGATGAAGTTCTTCTCTTTCGTCTTCAGATTGCGGAATCGCGGAATGTAGCCGGCTCCGCCCATCAGACCGCGCGGCGCCTTGCCGTCCTTCGCCTCGGGAACGACCGCGATCACGCCATTCGAAATGTAGAACTGGTCATGAAGATAACGGCCGAGCACGCCGCTCGAATTGGCGATCTTCGAATTGAGAAGGATTCGCGTGCTCTCGAGGCACGAAGCGCCGAGCACGACCACGCGCGCCCTGGCGTGAAGCTCCCGTCCCGACTGGCGGTCGATGAAGCTGACGCCGTTGGCCAGCCCGGTCTTTCTGTCGGTCGTGATCTCGCGAACCACGGCGTTCGAGACGATCGTCAGCTTGCCGGTCGCCTGCGCAGCGGGCAGCAGCAGGTTGTATGAGCTGGCGAACTGCCCGTCGCCCAGCGCGCGCCGGATCCTGGTCATCGTCATGCCCCGCGATTTTCCCGCCTCGCCGAATCTCTTCAGCGACTCAGTGTACGGCGAGCTGTCTTCCACGAAGACCCCGTCGGGAAGCTGCGCCAGCCCCTCGGTGCGTCCGGTGACTTTGAAGATCGGCTCGATCCGATCGTAATACGGCGCCAGATCAGCGTAGCCGATCGGCCAGTTCTCGCCGAAACCGTCGTGGTCCCTGGCCTTGAATTCGTAATCGCTCAACCGGTACGACATCCGCGCCCAGAAGAGCGATTTGCCGCCGACCATCCGCACGCGGACCCAGTTGTAAGGCTCTTTCGGATCGTGAGTGTACGGCACCTGCTGCTCGTCCACCCACTGATTGGCGTTGAACTCGTTGGCTTGAAAGACGTGAGAGAGCCGTCCCGGCTTGCCGAATCCGCGATACGGCAGCTCGTAAGTCGATTTCAATCCGCGCTGGCGCTGGAAGTCGATCAGGGGGCCGGCTTCGAGCACGAGGCAGCGGACGCCTTTCTGCGTCAGGGCGTATGCCGCCATTCCTCCGGAAGCTCCGGAGCCGATGATCAGTACGTCATATTCAATGTTGGTCATAATTCAGATTGAATCGCAGAGGCTGCGAAGAAGAGGTCGCCGCAAAGGGAGCAAAGAAGAATTAACCGCAAAGGCTGCAAAGGTTGCAAAGAATATTCTGGGTATTAATATCCGGACTATTGCCAATTGGAATTTTCCCGAACATTGATTCCAATTATCACCTTTGCCACCTTTGCAGTCTTTGCGGTTCATTCTTCTTTGCTACCTTTGCAGCCTTTGCGGCTTATTCTTCTTTGCGGCCTCTGCGATTCCATAGATTCAGTCGATCGGGTACCAGTATTGTCCGACGCCTCCGCGGCGCCGCCCGCCCGACGATTCGGCCGTCACGTATTCCCGCGAATTGACTGTCGCGGTGCGGATGTCGGCCTTGGCCTCGCGGAGAAAACGCTCGAGCGGATCGCCCGGCGGATCGTAAGTCCACGGCTTTCTGAGCGGCGCCAGCAGCTCGACAGCCTGATCGTTCGTGATGTCGGCGTAATGCCTGCCGAACTTCCGGCGGGCCTGCGAATTGAGCTGATCGAGTCCGGTCCGATAGATCTGCTGCCGGTCGGCGGGAGAGGCCCCGATCAGGAAGTCCAGAAATTCCGGCGCCCCGGCGTCGAGCGCGCCCGGAAGGCCGTTCATCGGAGGCATGATGATCCCGCTCAAACGCTTCAGCGCCGAAAACTGCAGGGCCGTGAAGAACTTCTGGTGCGTCTCGGCGGCTGCGTCGGCGACGGCGATCTCGAGCGCGGCGCTCTCCTGCTGCGTTACCGACGGCGCAGCATCATTCGCCGCGACGGGGACGGCCAGAGCGGGCGTCACAGCCAGAGTTTGAATAAAACTTCGTCTCTTCATTGCTTGCAGACCTCTGGAGAATTGAGTGAGCAGGTTTCGCAGCCCGGTCGCCCGGACGGCTGCGGAGATACCGGATTGTCGTTGATGTCGGTCGACGTGGATAGTGTAAGGGCGATCGTTTTGCGCGGTCAATCATCCGCGCGATCTTTATAACTTCGATCGGATCGACATATAATCCCCCGAAACAAAAGCGCCGGACATAACGTTTACGGACAAAGAATCAACAGCAATCAGTACGTTTTTCGTGAGGACGCCATGCCGCTCGATACGAGCTTCGAAAAGGAGAGTCCGGGGACACGCGATTCAGGGCTTGAATCTCTGCGGATAGACCGTTCGAGAAAGCGCCGTCGCCCTCCCTCGCGACTGAAGTGGGTGGTCTCCGCCGTCATCCTGCTTGTTGCCGCAGTTGCCGCCTGGATGGCATACGGGAGGTTCAACGCGCCGATCGAGGTTGAGACGGTTCGCATCCGTCCGGCTGAGTCGGGCGGGCAGTCGCCGGTCCCGACAGTGTTGAGCGCGACCGGGTACATCGTTGCGGCTCACAAGATCGAACTGGCGGCCAAGGTTTCGGGCCGTGTCGCGTGGATCGGCGTCGAGAAGGGCGACCGGGTCGGCCAGGGGCAGGTGCTGGTCAGGCTCGAGGACGAGGAGTTCAATGCCCGCGTGGTCGAGGCCGAAGGGCAGCTCAGCTCGCTCAAGGCGCGACTGCTGGCGCTCGTCAACGGATCGCGTCCCGAGGAGATCGCGCGCAGCAAAGCCGAACTCGAACAGGTCAGAGCCGATCTTGAAAACGCACGGGTCAGCCTCGAGAGAACCCGCCGCCTGGTCGAGCAGGAGATCATGTCGAAGCAGACGCTCGACGACGCCGAAGCCCGCTACAACACCCAGCTTGCCCGCTACAACGCATTCGATAAGAGTTACGCACTGATGCAGGCCGGCCCGCGACGCGAGGATATCGATTCCATGCGCGCGCAGGTGCGGCAGGCTGAAGGCGCGCTCTCGTTCGCCCGGATCCAGCTCGAGAATACCGTCATTCGCGCGCCGATCTCCGGAGTCATCCTCGAGCGCAACGTCGAGCGCGGTGAGTTCGTGACCACCGGATTCGCCAGCGACCGCGGAGCGAAAGGCTATGTCGTGTCGATGGCGGATCTCAACGATCTGCAGGTCGAACTGGACATCAATCAGAACGATTTCGCCAAACTGGGTCCGCGGCAGCCGGCCACGCTCACCACGGATGCGTATCCGGACCGCAGGTACGACGGTCTGATCGAGGAGATCTCGCCCGAAGCCAATCGCCAGAAAGCTACGGTTCAGGTCAAGGTGAAGATTTCCAATCCCGATGAATACCTGCGTCCCGAGATGAATTCGACCGTGGCGTTTCAGCCGGTGAGTCAGCAGACGGCGAAGGCTGACTCAGGGAAGGGCTCAACTCTCTTCAGGGTGCCGACCGCAGCGCTGCGCGACGGTGCCGTTTTTCTGCTGGTCGACGGACAGGCCGTCCGCCGGAAGGTCGAGGTCGCCGGCGCCGAATCGGGCAACACACTTGTTTCATCCGGCCTGATCGGCGGAGAGGATGTCATCGTCAGTCCGGTCGCCGATCTCAGCGACGGACAGAAGGTGCGTCCCAGGGGAGGGAACCGATGACCGAGACCGTTATTCAGACGCGAGGGCTGACCAAGGAGTTCATCCGCGACGAGTTTCACGTCGTGGCGCTCGACAGGGTCGACATCGATATCCGGAAAGGCGAGTTCGTGGCGCTCATGGGGCCGTCGGGATCGGGCAAATCGACGCTGCTCCATCTGATTGCAGCGATGGACCGGCCGACCGACGGCGAGATCCGCGTGCTGGGCCAGGACCTGCGCGGGCTGAGCGATCGCGAGGTTTCATACTGGCGCAATTCACACGTCGGCTTCATCTTTCAGTCGTTCAATCTGATTCCCGTGCTCAACGCCATCGAAAACGTCGAGCTGCCGCTCAAACTGACGACGCTTACGAAGAAGGAGCAGCGCGAGCACGCCGCGACCGCATTGAAGCTGGTCGGACTCGAGGAGCGGATGCGCCATCTGCCTCGCCAGCTCTCGGGAGGACAGGAGCAGCGCGTCGCCATCGCCCGCGCGATCGTCACCGATCCCGATCTGATCCTGGCCGATGAACCGACCGGCAATCTGGATGCGGCCTCGGCCGATGAGGCGCTCAACCTGCTGGCGAAGCTGAATCGCGATTACGGCAAGACCATAGTCATGGTCACTCACGATCCGCATGCCGCCGGCTTCGCGACGCGGGTCTGCCATCTGGAAAAAGGCGTTCTGCTCGAAAGCCTGCAGGCGGACGGCAGTTAGCGGGTGAGGATGATGAGAATCTCGAATTTCCTGCCTCTCGTATTTAAGAACAGTTTCCGCAATCGACGGCGGAGCATCCTGACTGTCGCCAGTCTCGCGCTGTCGCTCTGTCTGCTCGGATTGCTGATGGCGATGTATGAGGCATTGTTTTATGGCCCCGATCCGACTCCGGCGCAGGCCGTCCGGCTGGTGGTCAGAAACAAGGTCTCGCTGGCGCAGCCGATGCCGCTTTCGCACGAGCAGAAGATCAGGCAGGTTCCGGGAGTCGAGGCGGTCATGTTGCAGCAGTGGTTCGGCGGCACCTATCGCGACGCCCGCGATCCGAACAACTTCTTCGCGCGCTTTGCCGTTCAGCCGCAGGAGGTCTTCAGTATCTTTTCGGAATACAGCCTGCCGGAAGCCGAACGGCAGGCGTTCGTTCGCGAGCGGACAGCCTGTGTGGCGTCGCGGACGCTGGCCGATAAGTTCGGCTGGAAGACGGGCGAGCGGATAACCTTCGTCGGCGACATCTTTCCGGTGACCGTGGAACTGAAACTGGCCGGCATCTACGATGATCCCAACCAGAACGAGGTTCTCTATTTTCAATGGGAGTATCTGCGTGAAAGCCTGCGCCCTGTCTTCGGCGGCGAGATGGATATGGTCAGCCAGTTCATTCTGAAGGCCGACAGTCCTGAGAGCGTGCCGAGAATCAGCAGGGAAGTGGATGAGATGTTCGCCGTCACGCCTTTTCAGACGAAGACGGAATCCGAGCAGGCTTTCGTTCTCAGTTTCGTTTCGTTTCTCGGAAATCTGAAGCTCTTTATGCTGGCGATCGGCGGAGCGGTAACGTTCACGATCCTGCTGGTTTCGGCGAACACGCTGTCGATGAGCGTTCGTGAGAGGATCCGCGAGGTCGGCATCATGAAGACGCTCGGATTTACGCCCGGAATCATCCTCGGAACGCTGCTCGGCGAGGCGAGTCTGATGTCGCTGACCGGCGGACTGATCGGGTGCGCGTTCGCCTGGGCGCTGTGTGCGATGATCAGCAGCGCGCCGATCCCGTTTGCGCAGTTGCGCGGGCTGGCGCTGACTCCGCTGATCACCCTGATCTGCCTGTCGATCGCGATCCTGATCGGACTCGGAAGCGCGCTCCTGCCGGCTCTCAACGCATCGCGCAGGCCGATACTCGATTCGCTCGGACACTCGGGATAATTCGAATGGCCATTCCTCTCGCATACAATCTGCGTAATCTGGTGGTCCGCAAGACGACAACGATAATGACGGCGGTCGGCATCGGCCTGACGGTTGCGGTGCTGGTGGCCGATCTGGCTCTGGTCGAGGGACTCAATTCGGCGTTCAGCGCGACCAGCAATCCGCTTCACGTGCTGGTTATGCGGAAAGGTTCGAATGCGGAGCTGAACAGCCTGGTTTCGCAGGAGGTCTATCAGGCGCTCAAGGCCAAGCCGGGCATCGCCGTCGGCGGCAAGAGCGAGCCGATGGCTTCGCTCGAGGTGGTCTCGGTCATCAACCTGCCGAGCGTGGATAACCCGGACGGGATGAACGTGACCCTGCGCGGGCTGACTTCGACCGGTCAGGAGATGCGGAATGTCGGGATCGAATCGGGGCGCTGGTTCAGGGCCGGCCAGCGCGAGATCGTCGTCGGCAGCTCGGTCGCCAAACGATATCCCAACGCCCGGCCCGGCAAGCGGCTGCGCTTCGGACGCGGCGACTGGGAAGTGGTCGGAGTCATGAATGCCGGAGAATCGACCGTCAACGGCGAGATCTGGTGCGATCTCAATCAGGCCAGCTCGGATTTCAATCGCGAGGGACAGTTGAGCTCCGTCCTGATCCGCGCCGTCGATGCCGCGACGGTTCCGGCACTCGTCAATTCGCTCAACGATGACAGGCAGCTCGGCGTCGAGGCGCTGAGCGAAGCCGAATATTACAGGCAGC
>CALBSU010000203.1 GCA_937967285.1 uncultured Acidobacteriota bacterium | reverse complement strand
CCCGGATTTACGCTGACAGTTGACGGCTCAGGGTTTGTCTCCGGATCAAAAGTCAGATGGAACGGAGCAGACCGCCCGACAACATTCATCAGCGCGACTCAACTGACGGCGGACATTCCTGCATCGGATATCGCGGGAGCGGGTTATGCACAGGTGACCGTCTTCTCGCCGGCCCCCGGCGGAGGGACCACGCAAGCGCTGACATTTACGATCAGCCCGATGGTTACGGTCTCTGCCGCCAGCTTCCTTGCATCCGGCATCGCGCCCGAATCGATCGTAGCCGGTTTCGGCCTGAACATGACGACCGGAGTCGAAGTGGCGACGACCATCCCGCTCCCGACGACTCTGCTCGGCACAAGGGTCGTCGTGAAAGACAGCACGGGGACCGAGCGAGATGCGCCGCTCTTCTTCGTTGCGCCGACGCAGATCAACTACCAGATACCTCCGGGAACGGCGACCGGACCGGCCGACGTGACGGTGATTACCAACGGGACGACGACGTCAGTCGGAACAATTACGGTCAATCAGGTCGGCCCGGGGCTGATCAGCGCCAACTCGAACGGAACCGGCGTTGCCGCCGCCGTTGTGCTTCGCGTATCGACCACCGGAGCCCAGACCTTTGAACCGATTGCCGGGTTCAATCAGATGGCAGGGGCATTCGAACCGATTGAAGTCGATATGGGGCCGGAGGGCGAACAGATCTATCTCATCCTCTACGGCACGGGTTTCCGTGGCAACAGCGGCCTGGGCAATGTTTCGGTCACCGTCGACGGCGCCGCGGTTCCGGTTCTCTATGCCGGGCTGGCGCCGGACTTCATCGGCCTGGATCAGGTCAATCTGGGGCCATTGCCGCGTACGCTGATCGGAAGAAAATCTGTCGATATCGTCATGACCGTGGACGGTGCGATAGCCAATACTGTTCAGATATCGATCAAATGAGATCGAAAGGTTGAATGCTCTGGAAACAAAGTTTTTATCGCAGAGGCGCAGAGGGGGCAGAGATTTTTTGAACATGGCAATGTTCGTCATACGCCCATTGGGTGATACTCCGGAAATAAATATCCAGAATATCAATCTCTGCCCTCTCTGCGCCTCTGCGATAAAAACTTTGTTTCCAGAGTACTGAACAGTCGCGGTTTTCCCTGGAACCGGGTTTGTTGATCAGTCTCGAAGATGCTGTAAAATTGATTCCTGAAAATTCCGGGAATCAAGATGCGCGAAACACTGGTCAGCTTCCTCGATCAATTCTCCGACCGACGTGACGATCCTGCGGTTGCCGGTCGAATCGGTTTGCGCGTCGAAAGGTGGAGCTATAACCAGCTCGCCGAGAATGCACGTCGATTCGCCTGTCTGCTCGATGAGATGGGGCTGGGGAAGGGAGATCGCGTGATCTTCTGGGGCGAGAACCGGCCCGAGTGGATAGCCGCATTTCACGGTTGTCTGTCGCGCGGTGTCGTGGTCGTCCCGCTCGATCCTCAAAGCCAGTCTTCCTTCGTTGAGCGGGTTCAGCAGCAGGTCCTGGCTCGCCTGATCATCTGCGACCGGCAGTTTGCGGATCACATTCCGGCCGGGCTTGAAACTATCTACTTCGACGAGCTGGCTCAAATATCCGCCGGTTTTCCTCCGGCATCGGGTGTCGCGCCTGAGATTCTGCCGGATGATCTGGTCGAGATCATATTCACCTCAGGCACCACGGCAGAGCCCAAGGGCGTCTGCCTGACTCACCGCAATCTGCTTGCGAACCTCAATCCGCTCGAGCAGGAGATCGCCAAATACCTGAAATACGAACGGCCTTTCCACCCGCTGCGATTTCTCTGCCTGCTGCCGCTGAGCCACGTCTTCGGACAGTTCATGGGAATCTTTGTCCCGCAGATCCTCGGCGGAGTGGTCCATTTTCTCGATTCGATGAATCCGACGGAGATCATCGAGACCATCAGACGCGAGAGGATCTCGGTGGCATCGGTCGTCCCGCGGCAGCTCGAATCCCTGCGCGAAAAGGTCGAGCGGGACCTTGCAGCGCGCGGCGAACTGGAAGCTTTTCGGCGACGCTTCGATCAGGCCGACGGGAAGCACTTTCTCAGACGATGGTGGATCTTCCGCGATCTGCACCGGAAGTTCGGTCTCAAATTCTGGGCCTTCGTCTCGGGCGGGGCGACGCTCGAAGAAGAGACGGAGAATTTCTGGCAGCGACTGGGAGTGGCGGTCGTACAGGGATACGGAATGACGGAGACCGCGTCGATCATCTCGATCAACCATCCGCTCAAATTGAGCAGAGGCTCGATCGGCAAGACCCTGCCCGGTCATGAGATCCGCATCGGCGACGGCGGAGAGATTCAGGTTCGCGGCGGAAATGTAGCGGCCGGTTACTGGAACGGCGGCATCAGGCCGATGACCGGCGATGAGGGATGGCTCAGGACTGGGGACGTCGCCGCCATGGATGAGGAGGGAAATCTCTTCTACAAAGGCCGGATGAAGGATGTCATCGTCACCTCGGCCGGGGTCAATATCTATCCCGAGGATCTGGAGAGCGCGCTCAACCAGCAGCCCGGGATCAGAGCGAGCTGCGTGATCGGAATGGACGGGCCGGCAGGACCCGAGCCCGTTGCGGCGCTCGTGCTTTCCGATGAGAAGGCCGATCCGGAAGAATCGGTCAGGCGCGCGAACGAGCAGCTCAACCAGAGCCAGCGGATTCGAAGATGGGTCATCTGGCCGGAACCCGATTTCCCTCGCACGACCACGCGGAAGATCCGCAGAGTGGCTGTCACCGATGCACTGAGGGCCGCCGGAACCGAAGCGCCAGTCGCGGCGTCAGGTTCGGTTGCCGATCTGATCTCAGGCGTCGGCGGAGCGATCGGCGCCGACCTCAAGACGATCAATCTCGACTCGCTGGGCCGCGTCCAGTTGCTGAGCGCGATCGAGGATCGATATCAGGTGGAACTGGACGAAGCCGCCATCACACCGGCGACGACGCTTCAGGATCTTGAAAAAATGGTCACCGAGAGGGCCGTCGTCGAGACGCCTGCATCCTATCCGTATCCTCGCTGGGCGAGGAGTCTGCCGATCAGGTTGCTCAGATTTCTGGCCTACTGCCTGCTTGTGGTCCCGTTCGTCTCGGTTATGTGCCTGCCGAGGACGCGCGGCCGAGGCAGGCTCGACCGGCTCGAAGGCCCGGCGCTCTTCGTTTCGAATCATATCTCGATGGTCGATCCGGCGATGATCCTCTTCGCTCTTCCGTGGCGTTTCAAGCGCAGGCTGGCCATCGCCATGGCCGGCGAGAGACTGCGCGGCCTCCGCCGCGGTCTCGAAGGCCGCAACCCGCTGACTCGTCTTCTCGATCTCCTCAGTTATCTGCTGGTGGTGATCGTCTTCAACGTCTTCCCGATGCCGCAGAAGAGCGGCTTTCGACGCAGCTTCTCATTCGCCGGCGAGGCGGTCAGCGAGGGCAACAGTCTGCTGGTCTTTCCGGAAGGGCGAACCACTGACGACGGCGCCATGAAACCCTTCATGGCCGGGATCGGGATCCTTGCGTCCGACCTCGGGATTCCGGTCGTTCCCGTCAAAATCGAGGGCCTCTTCGACCTCAAACGCGATCGCAGGTATTTTTCGAGGCCGGGAACGGTCAGGGTCACCTTCGGCGAACCGGTCAATTTCGAGCCGGGAACCGATCCCGCTGATATTCCAAACAGATTGCATGATCTGGTAGAATCGTTGCGATGACTCTGCAGGATTAAAAACCGCCGTGCCCGGCAACTATTTCCGGTTTTTCTCCCTCTAACTCCTGCTTGAACAGCTGATATCCCTGTTGAAATTATTAATAAGATGCGAGCTCACCTCCGCGGTGATCGGAAGATTCAACACGACTCAGTATGAAACACCAGATTAAGCTATACGGATCAGTTATCGCTGTCTTATCGATCATCCTGATGATTACCGGGCCGGCGATATCGAAGGTTTCGGGGAACGCAAATGCGGTCAACAACCCCGTGCCTGTAACGACTGTCTCCGCCGCGAGTTACGAGGCCGGGGCGATTGCGCCGGGATCGATTGCCTCGGCATTCGGGACGCTGCTTGCGACCGGCGTCGTTGTCGCCGACACGCTGCCGTTGCCGACCATGCTCGGCAATACGATGGTCACGATCACCGACAGCATGGGAGCCAGCCGGACGGCCGGGCTCTTCTTCGTCTCACCCGGCCAGATCAACTTTCTGGTGGATGCTCAGACGGCCGCGGGGCAGGCGACGGTAACCGTTCAGTCGGGCGACGGTACGATCTCTGTCGGATTGTTCGAGGTGAAGAATGTTGCTCCGGCGATATTCTCGGCCAATGCGGACGGGCTCGGAGTGCCCGCTGCTGTCATTCTGCGCGTCAAGGGCGACGGAACGCAGACTTACGAGCCTCTCAGCGTTTACGATAATCCGACTTCCAGGTTCGTGCCCGCTCCGATCGACCTCGGTCCGGATACTGATCAGGTCTTTCTCATCCTCTACGGTTCCGGAATCCGCAATGCCGCTGATCCGAACGGCGATATGAATTCGAATGAGAGCGTTCAGGCGGTGATCGGCGGTGATCTCTATCCGACGCTCTATGCCGGCGCTGCGCCGGATTTCGTCGGTCTGGACCAGATCAACCTTCTGCTTTCGAGATCGCTGATCGGGCGGGGCAAGGTCAACGTCTCGGTGGCGGCGACCGGCGGCACGCCGTCCAATCAGGTCGAAATCGACATCGCGGGCGCGGGGGGAGCCGCCCCCCCGCAGATCAGCGGATTCAATCAGCCGAATGCCCTCGCGGGCCAGACGATCAATCTGAACGGAGCCGGGTTCTCGCCGGTGCCCGCAGAGAATCTCGTCCGGGTTGCCGGCAGCGAAGCGGACGTGACGGCCGCCACTCCGAATCAACTGACGGTCCAATTGCCATACGGCGTAAGCACCGGCAATGTGACAGTCAGCACGGCGATGGGCGAGGGGATCAGCAACAATATTCTGAACATCAGGACATCGATCAGCGGTCTGATCGAAACGACAGACCGCGATCCGATACCGGGCATCAAGGTCAAGGTCGCCGGGACGAACATCGAAACGACATCCACTCCGACGGGTAACTTTCTTCTGCCGGACGTGCAGAAAGGAGTGCAGGCGCTCGAGATCGACACCTCCTCTCTGCCGACCAACCTGCCGTATCCGACGATCACTCGCAAGCTGGGCGTGCAACAGAATCGCGACAACCCGTTGTCGACTCCTGTTCAGATCCAGCCTGCGAACGGACCTTCGGTCAATGTCGGCGGAAGCGGCTTTGCGGCCGGCGGTTATTCATCGGAACTGAGACGCGCCGCCGCGAATCTGAGCATTCAGACTGGCGGAGTCATCTTCGAGGTCCCGGACGATGTGTCGGCGACTTTCCCCGACGGATCGACCAGCGGAACGCTGACGCTGACCAAGATAAAGAATTCGAGGGTGCCAGTCCCGCTCCCCTCGGGGATCTTCAGTTCGTCCATCGTTCAGATCACACCTTTTGCGGTGCGGCTCGATCCGGGCGGCAAGCTGACATTTCCGAACAGCGATAACCTGCCGGCGGGATCGATGGCGGTGCTCTACACGCTCGATCTGGATCCGCGATCCCCGACTAACAGCACGTTTATTCCGCTGGCCAAGGTCAATGTCTCCGCTGACGGGCAGACGATCGAGACCCCGAATGATGCGGTGAAACTGACGAGCATCTTCTTCGTCTCAGTGAAGCGCCAGACGACGGCGCTTGCCGGCAAGGTCGTCGAGAGCGACGGTACGACGCCGGTCCGGGGCGCTCTGGTGACTGCGCGCAGTCAGGAGGGATTCACGGACGGCAACGGCGGCTTCATCCTGCGCGATGTGCCTGTCTTCGGACCGAACGATCTGCTGACGGTAGAGGCGAGCATTCTGCGCCCCAGCGGGAGGGTCGAACGGACTCAGCGGACCGGCATTGCACCTCTGACTAACGACACGACAATCATCAAACCCGCTTTGCAGTTCGCCGCGAAGACCGGCAACAGACCGCCGACGATCATAGCGGATGCTGAGTTGAATCTTTACGAAGGCGGCAGCCTCGAGTCGCAGTTCCTGGTATTCGATCCCGATCCGGGCCAGACGCCGATGGTCTCTGTCGGCGGAGCGCCGTTCGCCTCGATTCAGCCGCTCGGCGATCAGCTTTATGCGCTCTTTCTGAAACCGGGCGCCGGTTCGGCAGGGAAGTACACGGTCAAGCTGACGGCGTCGGACGGTCAGGGCGGAATGACTGAAAAGGATGTCCAGGTCGGCGTGTTCCCCAATCAGGCGCCGACGCTGTCCATCCCTCAGATCCCCGTCATATCGCAGGGGCAGCTTCTCGACCTGACGTTTAAGGCGTCCGATCCTGATCCCGGCCAGAAACTCGCATTCTCAGCGACGGGGCTGCCTCAGGGAGCGTCGCTGACAAAGACGAGCGCAACGACGGCGCGACTCCTGTGGACTCCGACGGGTCCGCAGGCGGGCGATTTCACGATCGTTCTCAAGGTCATGGACGATGCTCCGCTGCCGCTCAGCGACACCAAAAACGTTTCGATCAAGGTCCTTCCGGTGAGCGATCTGACGGTCACGAAGACCGACGGAGTGACGACCTACATTCCCGGCGGCAGAGTCTTCTACACGATCGTGGTCTCGAATAAAGGCCCGGGTGATGTCATCAACGCCCTGGTTAGCGATACCAAGTCGCCTCAGATCTCGGGCTGGTCGTGGGAGTGCACTCAGTCGACCGGCGGGGCAACGGGATGCACGCCGGCGAGCGATATCTCGACCGATTTCACAGATCTGATCAATCTTCCCTCAGGCGCTTCAATCACCTACACGGTCCAGACTTCGATCAGATCCAACGCGACCGGAAATCTGATCAATTCCGTGAGCGTGGTTCCGCCGGAAGGGACGACCGATCCGAATCCGAACGATAATTCGGCTGTCGATATCGACATGGTCTCGCTGCAGGGCGATCTGTCGATCACCAAGACCGACAACTCGACCTTCTATACGCCGGGCGGGACGACCACCTACACGATCGTCGTCCGCAACTCAGGGCCGAGCAATATCACGGGCGCTGTCGTAACCGATCTCAAACCGACACAGATCGACAACTGGACCTGGACCTGCCAGCAGGCGACCGGAGGAGCGGCGGGCTGCGACGGAGTTCAGACGAGCACCGCGAATTTCACGGATACCGTCGATCTTCCTGCGGGAGGCAGCATCACATATTCGGTGCTGGCAAACATCTCGTCTAGAGCCACCGGCACTCTGATCAACACCGCGACCGTCGCGCCGCCGGCCTCGGTTACCGATCCCGACCCGACCAATAATTCGGCGACGGACCAGAACCTGCGCGGTCTGCTGTGGGAACCGACCGGAGGAATTGAAGGCGGAATCATTCAGGCGCTGCTCAGCGACGGCGAAGTTGTGATCGCGGGCAGCTACAGCGCGGGGATCTTCAGGTCGCTCGATAATGGAGACACATGGGAGAACGTCCTGCAAGGCTGTCAGGTCGAGAGCCTGGTTCGCAACTCTTCAGCGATCTTTGCCGGGACATTCGACTGCGGCATTCTGCGGTCTGTCGATCAGGGGAAGACGTGGACGAGGCTCAATTCGGCGCCGGCGGGCAGCGTTACGGCGATGACGGCTACTGATAGCGCCGTCTACGCTGGTTATTTCAACGGCGAGGTTCACCAGTCGTCCGACAACGGCGATAAATGGATCCCTCTCGGTGCGCCCGGCAAAACCCCGATTCAGGCCATGGTCTTCTTCAGCAATGCTCTGCTGGCGGGAACCGGCGGCGAGGGGATCTTTTTCACCGATGACCAGGGCAAGAGTTGGGATACGATCAATGTCGGGCTCGATTCAGGCCAGATCCAGGACTTCATCATTTCAGGAAACAATCTGTTGACCGGGACCTCTTCGGGCGCTTACCGGTACGACACGCGTACCCTGGCCTGGGTTCGCGTCAGCAGCGGGCTTGAGAATCCGCTCGTCATCTCGCTGGGGCAGGTCGGAAACCTCATCCTCGCCGGGACCGGCGCCGGAGTCTTCTTTTCTCAGGATCTCGGAGGTAAGTGGGAGCCGCTGGTGGCCAACGACAGAATCGACAACTTC
>CALBSU010000202.1 GCA_937967285.1 uncultured Acidobacteriota bacterium | reverse complement strand
TGTTGTGAAGGATGTTCTCAAACTCGCGTTTCTCGATCTCGCTGATATTCCGGTCTGTGTTTGCGAGCGAAGCCGATTCTGCCTCGATCGCGGCGCTCCCCTTGATCTCGTTGCCCGGAGGCAGTTCGACGCGGCCCGAATATCGGAAGATCGTGACGGTGTGAGTCGGGCGCAGCCGGCCCATCAGCCCCTCCTGATTGAGGACCGCCGTGATCTCGCTCTTTCCGGGATCTATTTCATAGACTCCGGCCGGCTCCCCTTCAGCCCCCGAAGCAGACGCGAAAACAATCACGGTCAGGAGCGGCAGCAGGCCGCCCCGCAGGAGCGAAGCAAATCTCATCGCATTCCCCTTCAACTGCTGCGATAGTCCGCCGAATCGACCGGTTCGACCACGACAGCCGTGCCGTAAGCCAGCACCTCTGTCACGCCGCCCATCACTTCATTGGCATCGTATCTGGCGCCGATGATCGCATTGGCTCCGATCTCCGACGCGTGCTGAATCATTATCTCGAACGCTTCATATCTGGCATGCTCGCAGAGCTGGGTAAAGATCGAGATGTTTCCGCCGATCAGCGTCTGCAGGCTCGCGCCGATGGTCCCGACGACCGAACGCGACCGGACCGTGATTCCGCGCACAACCCCGAGATTCCGGATCACCCGGAATCCGGGCAGTTCGAATGCCGTCGTTACCATGTGATGCCCGACCGAATACTGCGTGGTCGAGATCGGATAGGGTGGTTTCCTGGTGATCCCGCTGTTTTCCATTCGATGACCCCTCTGAGTTGATCTGAACGCTTCTTAAATCCGGGTAGTCCTACTCTTCGTCTCCATCGCCCGGGAAGAGACGCTGCTGCGACTCCGCCTCGTATTCCGGCGGCTTCCAGAGATAGTCGTCAACCCGGCAGCGGCCCTTGTCGTTGAAGACTATTCCTTCGGCCTCGAGCAGCCTCTGCTGCAGATCGGGCGGCGTAGTCAGTCCGGCCGTCGAACATCCGCCCTGGGAATTGATGACGCGATGCCACGGGATGTGGCGGCCGTCGTCCGGCGTCGCATACATTATGTTTCCGATGGCGCGCGCATCGTATCCCGCGCCGAGCACGCGCGCGACCAGACCGTAGGTCATCACACGGCCGGCAGGAATCCTCAGAACCAGCCGGTATGCCAGCTCGCGGAAGCTCGGCGAATCCCTCAGCCCGAACGACTTCTTTCCGGTTTGTCCCGATCGATCACCGGTCGCCTTCTTCATCCTCTTCAAAACAGCGAGGGAAGCTCGACACCGAGAATTCGCAGGTAAACGAAGAGCTGTCCGCGATGGTGAATCTCATGCTCGAGCGTGAAGTTGAGCAGCGCCTGACGCGACATCGCCTTATCGGGACCGAACGGCGCGACATCTTCCGCAAGCTGCTCCGGAGTCATGGCGCTCACCTTCGCCACCAGTTCGTCGTGAGCTTTGTCGAATGCAGCAACCAGTTCTTCTGTCGTTTTATACGGCTCGGGTCGATCCGACGGGAATTTCCCTGTGAATGCCGCTTCGGCCAGTCCCCATTCGGCAAGCATAAAATGGTTGGCCAGTTCCCCGAGCGGCATCGAAGTTTCCGCAGGCTTCCAGTCGTACTTGTCATTCGGGGTCAGGACCAGCACTTTTCTGGTCTGTTTATGAACACGGTTCCAGGTCTTGATGAAACTTTCCAGATTTGACATTCGTCTTCCTTTCCGAAAATGATCGCGTTAAACCCTTCAGGATAATGTTCTGAGCACGGCCCGGGCCGGCCCACCGTCGCCGTTTCTGATCAGCAGCGGCAGGCAGATCAGCTCGTAATCACCGGGTCGGACCTCGCTCAGATCGAGCCCTTCGACGATTACTATGTTGTTGCGCAGCAGCGTCAAGTGCGTCGTCGGCTGGTCGAAATCGAACTTTTCGATCGACAGATAATCGATCCCGGCCAGCCTGACTCCGATTTCTACGAGCATCTCGGCGGCGTCTGTCTCGAGATAGACATAGTCCTTCTGAAACTCGCTGGTCTCGCTCCAGATTCTCGAATTGCGCGTCTTGAAGATGACGCGATCGACGCCGGAAAGATCCATCGTTTCAAGCAGCGCGCGGTCGATGATCCCGGCGTCTCCGCAATCGACCACCCGCGCCGGCCCGATCAGAACATCCAGCGGCAGCCGGTCGAGCGGCGCCCCGTCCCGCACGAAATGATACGGCGGATCGATATGAGTGCCGATGTGCGTGCTGAAACTGAGATGCGAGACGCGCGCGATGTCGCCGTTTTCGAGCGACTGCGTCGTTCGGATCTCGATCGGCGGATCGCCCGGATAGACCGGAAGATCGTTCGAGATGGGCACCGTGATATCGTAAATTTTCATTCCAGCCGGACCCGGTCATTCGTTGTGAGCTTCAGCGACGGTCTGTTTTCAGTGATTAAATTCTGCGTATGCAATGATGGATGTGCCGAGTATAGAAATCAGACTCCGGCTTGTCAAATATTGCAATTTCCGGACTTGCGGGAATCGATTCGCTTTTCAGATACCGGCCGGCGTGAGTTATCCTTGAGGTTCTGAAATCGACGGATTGAAAGTCACATATGGAAAAAGAACTGGAAATTGCCCGCGGCCTGGCCCGCGAGGCCGGTCAAATACTGCTCGAGTTTTATCACAAGGATCACCAGGTTGAATGGAAGGGGTACGACGACCCCGTGACGGCGGCCGACCATGCCGCCAATGAGATGCTGGTTCGGGAGTTCAGCCGCCATTTCCCCGACGACGCCATTCTGTCGGAGGAGCTGCCAGACGACAGGTCCCGTTTCGAGCGCCATCGCGTCTGGTTGATAGATCCGATGGACGGCACCAAACAGTTCATCGAAAGAATCGGAGAATTTGCCGTCATGATCGGCCTGGCGGTCGAGGGCGAAGCCCGACTCGGCGTGGTCTATCATCCCACGCTCGACCGGCTGTTCTATGGCGCGTCAGGGCTCGGCGCATGGGTCGAGGAGAAGTGGTCGACCAAAAGGCTGCGCGTCTCGGACCTTGCGGACACGTCGAAGATGGTCGCCGCGATGAGCCGATCGCACCACAGCCCGGTCGTCGATGAGATCCGCCAGCGGCTGGGAGTGGTCGAGCACATCCGCTCCGGCAGCGTCGGCCTGAAGTTCGGCCTGATCGCGGAGGCCCTCGCCCACGTCTATATTCATCCCGGAAAACGGACCAACCTCTGGGACACCTGCGGGCCGGAAGCGATCCTGCGCGAAGCAGGCGGCGTGATCACCGATGCGACCGGCGCTCCGCTGAGATATGATACGAACGAAGTCCGTAATCTGAGCGGCATAGTTGCAACCAACGGGACACAGCACGAGCTGGTCGTCGCAACCACTGCCGCGGTAATCGCTTCTCACAGGAGATGAGCGGCGCCATGAATGAAAATGCGCTGAGATATCTGCCCTCGATCGACCAGCTTCTGCGCCGCGAAAGTCTGCGCGAACTGATCGATTCGACGGGCCGCGAGACCGTGCGGGACCGGCTGCGCGTGGTGATCGAGGAACTGAGACGGGACATTCTCGCCGGAGCGATCGATCCTGCGACCGCCTCGAATCAGGAGTTGATCGCCCTCGAGATCGCGCGTCGCCTGGAGGATCGGGCCGCCGCCTCCCGGCGATCGAGACTCCAGCGGGTGATCAACGCGACCGGAGTCATACTCCACACCAATCTCGGACGCGCTCCTCTCAGCCGGCCTGCGCTCGATGCCATACTCAGCGTGGCCGGAGGTTACAGCAACCTCGAGTATGACCTCGAAACGGGAAGCCGCGGTCATCGCGGAACGGGACTCGAGGAGATGCTCCGCGAGATGCTCGGCTGCGAGGCCGTCGC
>CALBSU010000201.1 GCA_937967285.1 uncultured Acidobacteriota bacterium | reverse complement strand
TCGTACGAACGCTGAATCGAACGCCCGCTCGGAGTGTAGTATTTGGCGGTGGTCAGCGTCAGCCCCGTTCCGCCGCGAATCCGGAAGATGGTCTGCACCAGCCCCTTTCCGAAACTCTCCTCACCGACTATCCACGCCCTGCCCAGGTCCTGCATCGCTCCGGCCACGATCTCCGACGCCGATGCGGTCTCCCCGTTGATCATGACCAGCAGCGGAACCATCTCCGGGCGCGCATTCTCCGAACGGTAGATCTGCGGCGCGCGCCTTCTGCCGCGGACAGATACGATCTCCACGCCGCGCGGCAGAAACATCTCAGCCACCTCGACGGCCTGCCTCAGCAGCCCCCCAGGATTCTTCCGCAGATCGAGAACCAGCGTCTCCATCCCCTGCCGCCTCAGATCGGCCATCGCCTCGCCGAGCTCGCGACTCGTGTCCTGATTGAATCCTCCGGTCAGGCCGATGTACCCGACCCCCGGACGAAGTATGAAGGCGTTCCTGACCGACGGAAAAGGCACCTCGTCGCGCCTGATCCTGACAGTCAGCAACTCGTTCATCCCCGCCCTTTCCACCGTTATCTCGACATTCGTCCCCTTCTCGCCGCGGATATGCCTCAATGCATCGGCCTGCGTCCAGTTCTCCGTCCTCGTGCCATCCACCGCAATGATCGCATCGCCATACCTCAATCCCGCCACATCGGCCGGCTTGTCGCGACTGACTCCGATCACGTAGATCCGACCGTTGCGCCGATTTACCGTCACGCCGATTCCGTAGAAACGGCTGCTCTGCTCGTCCTGCATCTCGCTGAAATCCCGCCGGTTGAAGAAATTCGAATGCGGATCCAGTTTATGCAACATCTGCTGTATCGACGACCTCGTCAACCGCTCCCGGTCGGGCAAAACGACATAGTTGTTCTCGAGAATCCGCATCGCCCGCGCATAGTCCCGTACCACCGGCTGATTCTCGCTGCTCGGACTCGGACGATTGGGCTCCACCGGCTCGCCATAGATCCCGCCCAATACCGCCGCCGCCGTCACCACACCGGCCGACAGGATCATCGCCTTGCCCCCTCCCTTCAGTTTTTTGACCACCTTCATCGGAATCATCGCCTTGCCTCATCCCACTGCGTATAAACGACTTCTCTAGCCGGAGCCGACTTCAATCATATCCCATCATCCCCGGCTCTCCAACCCCATCATTAATATATACACCAGACCGCCATTTTCCCGAAAATAAAGATTGACAACCAGGTTGATAAAGTGTATAAAACTGACCGGTCGGTCAGAATGATAACAGGAAAGATGGAGCCGGCCGGGAGAAGAAGGGAAAACTGGCGAGGAGTGATGGCAGCGAGGCAATTCGTACAGGAATATGAGGATCAAAGGCGCGAGGAGCTGATCCGGGCGACTTATCTGGAGGTGGCGGAGAAGGGGTATTCAGCCGTCACGCTGCAGGACATCGCCAAGCGGGCGGGCGTCAGCAAGGGTTCGACGCTCTACTATTTCGCGACCAAGGAGGAGCTCTTTCTGGGAGCGCTCGAATGGATGATCGAGCGGGTTCACAGGCGCGTGGAGGAGGCGGTTGCGACCGTCGACGACCCCGTCATGAAGGTCCGCAAGGTGATCGAGACGATCTTTCATAACGCGCATGAGAGCCGGCAGTTCTTTCTGGCCTACACCGATTTCGTCAGCATCGGCACGAGGAACGCCAGGTTTCACGACCTCAAGTCGAAGTTCTATGCCGGATGCAACTGCAACGACCGGAAGATCATAGAGGAAGGCATGAAGGCCGGCGTCTTCAGGCAGATCGATCTCGAGGATGCCACCTCGATGGTCAGGGCGCTTGTCGACGGGCTGATGCTGCAGTGGTTCTTCTCGTCCGAAGGGACATTCGACGATTACCGGCGCAGGTGCGAACGGATCATCCTCGATTACCTGACCGGGGGACGCATAGCACAGGAGAGCTGAGGGAGAGTTTTTTCAAGTTTGGCTGACCGTCTGGTCAGTCAATATTCACAATGACGATCAAACGAAAAATCCGAGGGAGGGAGAAACAGATGACGAGCAGAATGAGCAGGATAGCGATGGCAGTGGCCATGGTGGCGGCGCTGGCGATCGGCGCGATGGGACAGACAGAGGTTTCGCAGAAGGTGACGTTCCTGGTTGACGGGAAGATCGGAAGCGAGACGGTGAAGAAAGGCAGCTACAAGATCAGCTGGACCGACGCCGAGACGGGAACGGTCGAGATCAAGGTCGGCGGAAAGGTTCTGGCGATTCCGTTCTCGAAGAAGGTGAACGAGATGGAGTCGGACAACGATCGCGTGACCTACACGCAGATGCCGGACGGTTCGCGGGCGGTGGCGACGATCTCGCCGCGCGGCAAGAACTTCACGCTGGTCCTGGATACCGCATCGACCACGGTGGCGAACAAGAAGTAGGACGCAAGGATCCTTACTGACGGAACATTGAAAGGGGCTCGTGCCGGAAGGCGCGGGCCCTATTTTTTACCTGCGAGATCGGAGGCGGACGGGAAGCCGGGGATACCGCCGGCGGCCCTGACGGCGCGGAGCACCGCGGCGGCGACGGCCTCGGCGGCGAGAGCGCCGATGAGAGTGACGTTGGGCCGGCTTTTCGATCGGCCGGTGGCGAGAGCGAAGAGCGTATCTCCGTCGTAAGTGGTATGGACGGGATTGATGGTCCTGGCCAGTCCGTCGTGGGCCATCTGAGCGATCTTCGATGCCTGGGCCTTGTCGAGGGCGGCGTCAGTAGCGACGACGCCGATGGTGGTCGCGGTGCCGCCGAGGGATGCCGGCAGCGGATCGCCGCGGAGAATGGAATTGAGTGTCCCGGCGATGGTCCGCCCGTCGGAGGACCTGAGGCCGGCGACGATCTTCCCCGTCGATGGATCCATGACATCGCCGACGGCATTGACGGCGACTATGGCGCCGACTCTCAGCGAGATTTCAGGGGTATTGACGGTGATCGAGGCGGAACCGATGCCGCCCTTCATCGCCCTGGCCGAGCCGAAGAGCTTTCCGACGGTCGCGCCGGCTCCGGCGCCGATATTGCCTTCGGCCGGAGCTTCGGCTGACGCCGCCTTGCAGGCCTTGTAACCGGCATCGGCATCGGGACGGATGCGGGGATCTCCCACACCCAGATCATAGAGGATGGCCGCCGGAACGATCGGAACCCTGCCGGCGGCTGTCGGGAAGCCGATCCCCTTCTCCTCGAGATACCTGACCACGCCCGAGGCTGCGTCGAGTCCGAAGGCGCTGCCGCCCGAGAGCAATACCGCATGCACCTCATTGACCAGATTGCGTGGATCGAGAAGATCCGTCTCACGGGTGCCCGGCGCGGCGCCTCTGACATCGACGCCCCCGACCGCGCCGCCGTCGGCCAGAATGACGGTGCATCCGGTCGGACGGCCGGACAGGGTATGGTGCCCGACCCTGATCCCCGGGACATCGGTGATCGAACTTCGATCGGGCACGGATACCATCACATCGCTACCTCCGGTCATGACACAGGCCATCAGGGCGCCGCGCAGCACATCGCGCCGGGTCGGGTCGTCAGGTTTACCGCTGCTTTTCATTTGTCTCCGCCGGCTCACGGCCGGCATCAGTAGACCGTTCAGCCGCGGCCTTCCCAGCCGACCTGTTTGAGCCGGCCGTCCTCGACTATCGTCGGCACCGTCGGATCGTTGCCGTTGAGTTTGAGCATCTCACGACGGTATTCGAGATCGTCCTGGGCATTCCGTTCCTCGAACGGAATGCCGTTTTCCCGATAGTGCGCCCTCGCCTTCGCGCAGTAAGGGCATCCTGGTTTGGTATAGATAATGGTCATCGGTCCGGTTCTATCGCTGATCGATCGGAACGTACTTGAGATCCATGTGTCCCGTATATTCCGAACGCGGACGGATCAGCTTGTTGTTGGCATACTGCTCGAGAACGTGAGCCGACCAGCCCGAAATACGGCTGACCGCGAAGATCGGCGTGTAGAGATCCATCGGAATTCCGAGCATGTAATATGTCGAAGCCGAATAGAAATCGACATTGGCGCGGATCGGCTTGTCCTTCTTGAGCATCTCGCCGACGACGATCTCCTCGATCCGATGCGACATGTCGAACCACTTGGTCTCGCCCTGCCGCTTGCCGATCTCCTCCGACATCCGGCGAAGGTGAGTCGCGCGCGGATCTTCCGTCCGATAGACCGCGTGCCCGATGCCCATGATCTTGCCGCCCGTATTGAGCTTGTTATTGACGTACTCCTCGACCTTGTCGGGAGATTCGATCTCGAGCAGCATCTTCATGACCTGCTCGTTGGCGCCGCCGTGGAGCGGTCCCGAAAGCGCGCCGATCGCCGAAGTGATCGAGGCGTACATATCGGCGAGCGTCCCCGCGGTAACCCGCGCCGCAAAGGTCGAAGCATTGAACTCATGATCGGCATGGAGAATAAGTGCGATATCGAACGCCCTCGCCTCGACGTCGAGCGGCTCGCGGCCGTTCATCATGTAGAGGAAATTGGCGGCGTGTGAAAGCTCCGGTTTCGGATCGAGCGGCTCGTGGCCGTTTCTGATGCGCTGAATGGCCGCGACTATGGTCGCGATCTGCGCGATCAGCCTGATCGCCTTGCGCCGGCTCGCCTCCATCGAATTGTCATGGCGATCCGGATCATAGAACGACAGCGCAGAGACGACCGTCCGCAGAGCCGACATCGGAACGACGTCCTTCGGAAAGGCCTTCATCATCGCGATGATCTCGGCCGGCAGACTGCGGTTGGCGACCAGCATCGAATTCAGCTCGTCGAGCTCCGCGCGCTTCGGAAGGCGCCCGTTCCAGAGCAGGTAGACGACCTCCTCGAATGTCGAGTTCTGTGCCAGCTGGTGTATGTCGTAGCCGTCGTACACCAGGATGCCTTTCTCACCGTCGATGAAACATATCCGGCTCGGGGCGGCAACGACGTCACGTAATCCGGCGGCTGTTGTGGTTTCTGGTTTTGTCATGGTCTTTTCCTTGGATTATTCTGTTTTTTATCAATTACAGCCTGATTCTGCTATGGTTCTGACAGCCCTGTCAGAGGGTGGCAATGAATACGACTGTTTATTTTACCACCCGGATCAGTCTAGCTGCGGAATTTTTGGAATAATTCCTCAAAATCTCTCTTTTTTATCCTTGTTGAGAAAGATAACAAACGGTATTTGAGGCTGTCAAAAGGAGGGCTGCGGGAAACGCGGAAAGCCGGATGCCTCCGACGTGTTCAGGCGGAGGCATCCGGCTCGATTAGAAAAGGCGCGCGGTTGCTGATCAGGCTTTCGGCTTGGGCGCGGGGAGAGCGGTCGCGACGACCTGCGATTCGAACCCGCAGCGGGCGTGCGTCCCGTCGCAGAACGGCTTGTTGTTACTCTGGCCGCACCGGCAGAGCCCGATCACCGTCCTTCCGGCGACATCGTACTTGTTGCCGGATGCATCGTAGATCTCGAACTCCCCCTCGATCCGCAGGGAGCCGTTGTTGTTGACTGTAATTTTTGTGGCCATTATTACCTCACGTTATGAAGTAGAAAGTAGAAAGTAGAAAGGTTTGGAACGTACTTTTTACTTTCTACTTTCTACTTTCTACTCAATTTATTTACCTTTCTTCGAAGCCTTCAGCGGGTTGACCGGGCGCGGAGCGCGCTCCTTGGCGAGCTGATCGGCGTAGGCCTTGCAGTCGTGGTTATCGGCCTTCTCCTTGATCCATTCGTCGACGTCGATCGTGTTGTGAAGCGCCGCGAAGATAGGGAACTTATGATTGCACTTCGGGCACAAGATGCTGTATCGCTTGACTGTTGCCATTTCAATAACTCCGTTTCAGTTGATCGATTCTACCCGTCGATGACGGTATTATCCGCGGCAGGATGACGTGCCGGGGTAAAGGCGAGAGTATACACCAGAAAGACGGCATATTTCTAACCGGAAAGGCGATTTCGGGAAATTTTCGAAGCGGGTCAGGAGACGGTGATCCAGCGCTGTTCCTCGTGCGACCTGAGGACGGCGTCGATAATCTCCTGGCAGAGAAGGCCGTCGTTGAAGGTAGCGGCGTGAGCGATCTCCGTTCGCCCCTCGCGGAGAGCCTGGACGGTCTCGCGGGCGAGGTGGTAGAAGGAGCGGGCCCAGATGTTGTCGGGCACGATGGCGATCTCGCGGGCGCGGTCGGTGAGGGTCATGTCCTCGAACTGATGATTGAAGCCGGCGGCGCCGATGAGGGTCTCCTCGCCGTCGAGGACGAGCGTTCCCTTGCTGCCGACGACTGTGATCTGATTCTTGCCGCCGCTGGTGAAGAGCGCCGAGAGGACGACGACGGCGTGCCTCGAGACTCCGTCCTGCGGAGAGAATCTGACGAGGAAGGAGACGTAGTCGTCGGTCTCGTTGGGGCGCATCTCCCCGGTGGCGGGGTCTTTTCGTTCCGGGACCATCGTCGCGACGGTGCTGCAGACGGCCTCGATGTCACCGAACATCCAGCGCAGGGCGTCGATGGCATGGGAGCCGAGCGCGCCGAGCAGCCCTCCGCCGGCGGACTTCTGAGACCACCAGTTCCAGGGTCGCTGCGCGGAGTGCCTGAAGCCCGAGGAGATGAGGACGTTGACGTGATGAATCTCGCCGACGAATCCGCCGTCGATGAGCTCCTTCATCCGGCGCCAGGTCGGATTGAACCGCAGCTCGTGATCGATGATCGCCAGTTGATTGGGACGCGAGGCCGCCAGCTCCGTCATCTCGCGGGCCTCGGCCGCGTTCATGGCCATGGGTTTTTCGCAGATCACGTGTTTGCCCGCCTTGAGAGCCGCGAGCGTGATCTCATGATGAAGCCAGGGCGGGGTTGAAACGACGACCAGATCGACGTCCTCGAGTGCGATCAGCTGGTTATGGTCCTCGCAGGCATGCGGGATGCCGAGGTCGGCCGCCACGCTCTGGGCATTGCTGAAACGACCGCTACAGACGGCCAGAAGCTCCGCCCCTTCACAGACGCTGAATGCGGGCGCCTGAGTGCTGCGCGCGAATCCCGTCCCTACGAGCCCGATTCCGATCTTGTCGTCTTTCATCATCTACTGGTCACCCTGCGCATCTCACCTCTCGACAGGCCGCTCAAGCCGACCGAAAGTCGAAGCACATTCTAACACCCTGATTTTGCAAATCGGAAACGGCATGTCCTGATATCACGAAAAAAGAGTCAGCCGGCGATCCTTTTCAGGTGAAGATCGGCGGCCAGTCTGACGGCGACGATTATGCTCGAATGATCCGCGACGCCCTTGCCGGCGATGTCGAAGGCCGTGCCGTGATCGACCGAGGTCCGGATGAACGGCAGGCCGAGCGTGACGTTGACCGCCTCGCCGAACGAGAAGCATTTGATCGGAATCAGCCCCTGGTCGTGATAACAGGAGATGACGATATCGAACTCACCGCGTGCCGCCCTGACAAAGACCGTGTCTCCCGAATGCGGCCCGGTGACATCGATCCCGTCATCGCGGCGGCAGAGTTCGACGGCCGGTTGCATCCGATCGCGTTCCTCGGTTCCGAAGAGCGCGCCCTCCCCGCCATGCGGATTGAGAGCGGCCAGCGCGATCCGCGGACGCTCGATGCCGTACCTTCTCAGTTCCCTGTCGACCAGCCGGATCAGCCTGACCAGCGAATCGCGGGTGACGTATCCCGGAACGCTCGCCAGCGAGACATGCGTAGTCAGCAGGGCGACTCTCAGCCGTGGAGAGATGAAAGCCATGGCGTAATCCGTCGTCTCCGACAGATGCGCCAGGTATTCGGTGTGTCCGGGGAACTGGCATCCGGCCAGCGAAAGCGACTTCTTGTTGATCGGGGCGGTTGTCATGGCGTCGATGCTTCCGTTGAGACAGAGTTCGACGGCCTTTTCAATGAATTCGGCGGCGGCCCTGCCGCAGGAGGCATCCTCACGGCCCATCTCGACCTGAGTGCCGATGTTGCCGAGATCGAGGATGATCGGCAGTTCGGATTGTCGGGGGATTGGATCTCCGGAACCGATGACGGTGAATCCAGGATCGATGTCGAGTCGGCGCGCCAGGGCGGACAGGTACCCGGCATCCCCGATGACGACCGGCAGGCAGAACTTTCCGAGATCGTCGTCGGCGACCGCCTTGAGCGTCACTTCCGGACCGATCCCGGCGGGGTCGCCGATGGTGATGCCGATTACAGGCATCACCTCACTCTTCCAGTCAGCCATACCAGTCAATCGAGCCTCTTGGGGGATGATCGCCCGATCCGAAGATCAATCGTCGGAGTCCGATTCGTCCTTGTACAGATACTTGATGTTGTGTTTGAGGATCAGCAGATTGGGCCCGTCCACGCGGTGCAGCTTGATGCTGTTCTTGTCGTACCACTCGATGATCCCGTGAATCATTTCATTGTCCTGAAGCACGATCACCATCGGGGTTCTCGAATCCATCTGCTTCTTGTAGTAGAAGCTTTCGGCATTGGTCTGCTCGGGCGGAATCTTCTTTTTGGGCTGGGAGGGCTGCGGCGCTTCGCGATCCCTGTCCCTGTCCCTATCCCTGTCTCTGTCTCTTTCTCTCGCCTGAGCAGGGTGCTCGCGCGGTTCAGGCGCCCTGCGAGGCGTCTGCAACTCCCGCTCTTTGACCTCTGCAAGTGTCGTTCTGATCAGCTTTCTGTTCATATTTCTCGCTTCCTCCTTCGAGGCGATTCAATTGGTCTTCGGGCAGTCTGACTGTCCGCCCGAGCTGTGGGCAAGCAGTAACAAGTGTGTGATCGGATGCGAAACCCGATTAATGCATCTCATTTTCCAAGGACAGCGGTGGCAGTCATCCGATGAGGAATCCTGTCCGGGATCGTCAAACCACTTTGAGAAGAAGGTTACCTGTTCCTATACGAAATGCGGAAAAGGAAGATCCCCCCGACTTTCGGAGGAAATGATGCGGTAATCAACACCGGCATCCGGAGGCGATGCCGCAGCGATCACTACTCCATACTGTTGCTCGATGGTGCGACAATGCTAACTTATGAAAAGAAACTCTGCAAGCCCCATTTTACAGGCTGAGAACAAAACGGCCGGAGGACCGAAAGGGTCCTCCAGCCGGATCGTAAAGGGGGCGCGAGTAAGAGGTTAGTCCGCCTTTTTGCGGATGAAAGTCGGGACGTCGAGGTCCTCGATATTGAGCGCCGCGCCATTCCATCCCTGGTGGCCGGGCTGTGCCTGGACGGATGCGGCCTGGCGCTGCGGCAGACTGTGGACGCTGGCGCTCTGCTCGAAGCCGGTGGCGATGACGGTGATCTTCATCTCGTTCTGCATCCTGTCGTCGGGGACGGTGCCGAAGATGATATTGGCGTCAGGATCGGCCGCATCGTGGATGACCTTCATCGCCTCATCGACTTCAAAGAGGGTCAGGTCGGAGCCTCCGGTGATGTTGACGAGCACGCCGCGCGCGCCGTTGATCGAGGCCTCTTCGAGGAGCGGGCTCGAGATGGCGCGCTGGGTGGCGTCCATGGCGCGGTTGTCGCCGCTGGCCACTCCGGTTCCCATCAGCGCCATGCCCATGCCCTTCATGGTCGAGCGGACGTCGGCGAAATCGACGTTGATGAAGCCGGGGATGGTGATCAGATCGGAGATCCCCTGAACCGCCTGGCGGAGAACGTCGTCGGCCATCTTGAAGGCGTCGCCGAGCGGCATGCCGCGGTCGGCGGCCTGGAGCAGCCGTTCGTTGGGGATGGTGATCAGGGTATCGACGACCGAGCGCAGCTCCTCGAGGCCGGCGTCGGCCTGCCGGAGGCGATGACGGCCTTCGAAGGGGAACGGTTTGGTCACGACGGCCACGGTCAGGGCATCGAGTTCGGCCGCCAGCGAAGCGATGATCGGAGCGGCGCCGGTTCCCGTTCCGCCGCCGAGTCCGACGGTGACGAAGACCATATCGGCGTCCTCGAGGGCTTCGATGATCTTCTCGGTGTCTTCGAGGGCGGCCTCGCGACCGACGTCGGGGTTGGCCCCGGCGCCGAGTCCCTTGGTCAGCCGGGCGCCGATCTGGAGTTTGACCGGAGCGTGCGAGCGCTTAAGCGCCTGGAGATCGGTGTTGGCGACCATGAATTCGACGCCCTCGATCCTGGCCTCGATCATGTGATTGACGGCGTTGCCGCCTCCGCCCCCGATCCCGACCACCTTGATCCGGGCGCCCGCCCGGGGCGGCTCGTCATCAAAGGTGAAGTTGAGTCCAGTGCGATCTTCTGTTGACATCCTGCGCCTCCTTTTACTGATTGCGGGTCCGGCCGGACCCTGCCGGCGCATCGTGACGATGCGCGAAATTGCTTAAAACCTGATATCGCTGAACGGTCGCCGTCTCACCGGCGGATGCCGAAAAATGTTCTGACGCGCTCGCCGAGCGGGTGCGCGCCGGTCCGGGATTTTGCAGGCCGGCTGCTGCCGAGACTTCCCTGCTCGCTTCGCAGGCCGTAGAGGACGAGACCGACGGCGGCCGAAAATTCGGGCGCAGCGACCTCGTTCATCAGCCCGCTCAGCCCGCCCGGGACGCCGACCCTGACCGGGGCGTTGAAGACCTGCTCGGCGACCTCGACGATGCCGCGCAGGTTGGCGCCTCCGCCCGTCAGGACGATGCCGCTCGAGAGCTGACGGTCGAACCCCGCGGAACGAATCTCCTCCTGAATATGCGAGAGGATCTCCTCGGCGCGCGGCTCGAGGATGTCGCACAGGATCTGGCGCGAGATGGCCCGCGGCGCCCTGCCGCCGACGCTCGGGACCTCGATCAGTTCAGAGGCCTCTTCCGGCTTGAGCAGCATCCTGAAAGCGCAGCCCTCTTCGCATTTGATCCGCTCGGCCTCCGGGATCGGCGTTCTCAGTCCGACCGCGATGTCGTTGGTGAAATGGCTCCCGCCGATCTGAAAGACCGAAGTGTGCCAGACAGAGCCGCGCTGGTAGATGGCGAGGCTCGTCGTCTCGGCGCCGATGTTGACCACCGCGCTGCCGTACTCCCTGTCGTCGTCGGTCAGGATCGCCTCGGACGCGGCCAGTTGCGAAAGGTAGACGTCGGCGACGTGGAAGCCCGCGCGATTGACGCTGGTGATGACGTTCTGCTTGGCCGCGACGGGACTGGTCACGATGTGGACCGAGACCGAGAGGCGCGAGCCGAGCATCCCGAGCGGGTCGTCGATGCCGTCCTGATCGTCGACGGTGTATTCCTGGGGGAGGACATCGGCGACTTCGCGACCCGACGGGATCGAGATGGCGCAGGCCGTATCGATCACGCGCTTGATGTCCTCGCGGGTGATCTCGCGATGACGGCCCGGCACGGCGATCATCCCCTGGCTGTTCTCTCCCCGGATGTGGGAGCCCGCCAGACCGACATAAACGTCGTGAACGACCAACCCGGACATGCGTTCGGCGGCCTCGACCGCCCGCTTGATCGACTCGACGGCGATGTCGGGCTTGCTGATCACGCCCTTGCGGAGCCCTCTCGATTCAGCCTCGCCCACTCCGACGATCTCGACTTCGCCCTCGATCATCTCGGCGATCACCGCCCGCACCGTCGCGGTGCCGATGTCGATTCCGACTATCTGTGTGTTCATTTTTGGCATCTTGCACCTCTGATCGACTCCACGCTGTCCGCGGAGATCTTCATTCTTTCAGACCGACAATCATTCTTCGGGGATCGCTCGCGTTGACATAGGCGATCTGAGCCCCGCTCAGCAGTTTTTCGGCATCCGCGATGCGGAGCACATTGAGAGCCTCGACATCCTTCCGCCGGATGGCGTCGAGCACGTCGAGCGCGGAGTTGAGACGCTTCCGGAAATCCTGGTTGCCAAGATAGACACCGACTCCGGAGGATTCGAGCACTACTCTGACGCCCCGCACATCATCGAAGACGACCTCTCCGATGCGTTTCGAGAGGGGCGGCTGGGCGGAGTCCAGATCGTTGATCACCTGCCGGTAGGTCATCAGGCGCTGCTGGTTGACGTTCGACCCGTTGGGGCCGGTTTCGACCAGGCCGCGGATGATCGGCGGCAGGGGCCGCATCTTGAGCAGCGAGGAATCTCCGAACATCGCACCGTTGCTGTCGACGCAGACGACCTTTCCGTCGCTTTGCCGGGCCAGCGCCACCGGCTCGCGTTCGCTGATGACGACCCGCATCATGTCCGGCAGCATGCGCGTCACTTCAACCTGGCGGACCAGTTGATTGAGCAATATCCTGCGCCTGATCTCGTTCAGATCGGCCCGCATGACGCTGCGTTCGGCAACCGAACTGACGATCGCGGAGATCTCCTCCTTCGACATCCGGACATTTCCATCGACGACCACTTCCCTCAGCCGGAAGAACTTCGACCCGGAGAAGAAGTAGTAGAAGACGAAGAGTCCGCCGACGATGAAAGCGAGAACGATCAGCACGCCGCCGATCCGCGTGATCTTGCGGGTGAAGATATCCGGGCTGAGCACCGAGGTCAGCTTGAAGCCTCCCTCGAATGGCAGATCGCGCTGGGCCGAGGCCTGCCGGCGGGAGGATTTGCCCGTCCTTCGCGGTACGGCTCTGGCGCGCGGAGCCCTGTGCTTGCTCGTCCGTCGAGGCTGATGGCGTTCCGCGAGCTCGCTCGGCGAGGCCGACTGCTCCTCGGAATCATCGTACTCCTCAGTTTCTCGTCTTCGCGGTGACATAACTCTCCCGGACTTACGGCTTCCGCCTGGCGGCGAGAAATTCGTCGCCGGCCCGCCAGACATTGCCGGCACCGAGCGTCAGGACCAGATCTCCGGCCTTCGCTTCGGCCAGCAGAGCGTCGCGTCCGTCGTCGACGCTGCCGACATACCGCACCTTGCGGTGTCCGTACTTCTCTATCGCCTCGGCCAGCGCAGCCGAGGTCACCCCCGGGATGGGATCCTCGCTCGCGGCGTAGATGTCGACCAGCAGGACGACATCGGCGTCGTAGAACGACCGGGCGAAATCATCGAGCAGGGCCGCGGTCCGCGTGTAGCGATGCGGCTGGAACAGGGCCACCAGGCGCCTGCCGGCCGACTTCGCCGCAGCCAGGGTGGCGCGGATCTCGGTCGGATGATGGCCGTAATCGTCGACGACCAGAATATCTCCCCCGTCGCAGGCCGCCAGTCCCTTGACCTGAAACCGCCTTTCGGTTCCGCGGAACGACGCGAGCCCTTCGGCGATGCGCCCGAAATCGAGCTCGAGTTCGAGCCCCACGGCGACCGCCGCCAGAGCGTTGCAGACGTTGTGCTCGCCGGGCACGTTGAGCGTGATCCTTCCGAGGATTTCGCCCTTGCGCCTGACCGAGAACTGAGAACCGAAAGTCTCGCGCGAAATGGTGACGTCGAAGGCCGAAATCTCCGCGTGAGCCCGCATCCCGTAGGTGATCACCCGGCGGTGAATCTCCGGGATGATCAGCTGGATATTCTGATCATCCAGACAGATGATGACCGAGCCGTAAAACGGGACCTTGTTGACGAACTGCACGAAGTAGGAGCGGATCTCCTCGATGTCGCTGTAGAAATCGAGGTGCTCGAGGTCGATGTTCGTCACGACGGCGATGGTCGGCGAGAGCTTGAGAAAGCTCTTGTCGCTCTCGTCGGCCTCGACGACCATGAAGTCCCCGCGTCCCAGCCTGGCGTTGCTGCCGAGGGCATTGACGCGTCCGCCGACGACGACTGTCGGGTCGACGCCGGCGCGGTCGAGGACGGCCGCGACCATCGAGGTGGTCGTCGTCTTGCCGTGCGATCCGGCGATCGCGATGCCGTACTTGAGCCTCATCAGCTCGGCCAGCATCTCGGCCCGCGGGATGACGGGGATCTGTCGCCTGACCGCCTCGACGACCTCGGGATTGTCGGCCCGGACCGCCGTCGAGGTGACGACGACGTGCGCCCCTTCGACATTCTCAGCCCTGTGTCCTTCAAAGACCGTCGCCCCGAGGCTCTCGAGTCGATCGACGATCGCCGAACGGCGAACGTCCGAACCGGAGATGCGATACCCCAGATTGAGCAGCACCTCGGCGATTCCGCTCATCCCGATACCGCCGATCCCTATGAAATGAATGTGCTGATACTTCTTGAACATGTTAGTCAGTCTTTCGACATGATCCGCATTGCCAGATCGACCACCCGCGCCGCGGCATCCGGATGTCCGAGTTGCCTGCTGGCGGACGACATGCGCGCCAGTTGTGCGCGATCGTTGGCCAGCCAGAGCAGTTCGTGGATCAGCCGCTCCGGAGTCAGTTCAGCCTGCAGGATCATCCTGCCGGCTCCGGCCCGCTCGACCGCCTCGGCATTCTTGCGCTGGTGATCGTCGGCGGCGAAAGGAAACGGGATCATGATCGCCGGCCGCCCGGCCGCGGCCAGTTCGGCGACGGTCGTCGCGCCGGCCCGGCAGACCACCAGGTCGGCGCGCTCGAACTCTTCAACCATGTTTTCAATGAACGGCTTGACCGTGACTTCGATCCCGGTCCCGGCATAGGCCGCACGGGTTCTCTCAAGGTCGGCCTCACCCGTCTGATGGGTGATCGTGAATCTGCTCGCCTCGGCCCGCAGCGATTCGACGGCGCCGATGACCGCTTCGTTGATCGCCCTCGATCCCTGACTGCCGCCGGTGATCAGCACGTGAACTCTCTCGCCGGGCGCGCTGTCTGCGATCGCGAAAAACTCTGCTCGGACGGGGTTGCCGGTGATCTCCGCCTTTTCGCCGAAGAACCGGCGGGCCTCCTCGAACGAGACCGCGGCCGCTCGAACGAATCTCGAGAGCACGCGATTGGTGAATCCCGGCAGAGCATTCTGCTCGGCGATCAGCGTCGGAATGCCCGAAAGAGCCGCCGCCAGAACCACCGGCCCCGAGGCGTAACCTCCGACCCCGATGACCACGTCGGGGTGAACCCGGTTGAGCAGCGTCCGGACCTTCAAAAAACTGAGCGGCAGCCTGGCGAGCGATTTCAACATCCGCCACGCGCCGACGCGCTTGAGCGCGGTAACTTCTATCAATTCCAGGTCGAACCCCTCGCGCGGAACGATCCTCGTCTCCATCCCGCGTGCGGTTCCGACGAAGACTGCCCGCGTCGCCGGATTGCGGCGCCTGAACTCCTGCGCGATCGCGATCCCGGGGTAGATATGACCTCCCGTTCCGCCACCCGCAATGATGACCGACAGAGCGCCCGTTCTCCCCTCTTTCAGATCGTCAGCCATCCGGATTCAGCTCAGCGCTCGCTCTCTTTCTGCTCCGAAATGTTGAGCAGTATTCCGACCATCGCCAGCGCGACAACCAGCGACGAGCCGCCGGCGCTGACGAACGGCAGCGTGATCCCCTTTGACGGCACCAGCTTGATCGCCACGCTCATGTTGAAGAAGGCCTGCAGGATCAACCCCGACGTCAGTCCGATCGCGATCAACTGCCCGAGCAGATCGGGCGCCCGCTTCGCGATCAGCAGCCCTCTCCAGAGAAAGAAACCGAAAGCCAGGACCAGGATCCCGGCGCCGACCAGCCCCAGCTCCTCAGCGATCACCGCGAAGATGAAGTCCGATTGCGGCGTCGGAAGAAAGAGCAGCTTCTGCCGGCTCTGCCCGAATCCGAGGCCGTGGAGCCCGCCCGTCCCGATCGCGGTCAGCGACTGCAGGATGTGATAGCCCTTTCCGAGCGGATCCTTCTCCGGGTCGAGAAACGCCTCGATCCGGTCCCAGCGCCACGCCACCTTGACGACAAGGTAGATCGTTCCAACGATCATGATCGGCGTCAGTTTGAGCAGATGCCGGATCGGGACTCCGGCCGCGAACATCATCGTCCCAAAGACCAGCCCGAGCATGAGCGTCGTCCCGAGGTCAGGCTCGCGCAGGATCAGCACCGCCAGCAGACCGGCCACGACGCTCGCCGGCGCGATCGTCGCCCAGAAATCCTCGAGCTCTCCGTCCTTCTCCCGCTCCGACAGGAACCATGCCAGAAAGAGCACCAGCCCGATCTTGACCAGCTCGCTCGGCTGCCCGGAAACCCCTTTGAAGTGGATCCAGCGATGCGCGCCGTTGATCGGCGCGAAGAGAAAGACCGCCAGCAGCAGGAACAGACAGACACCCAGATAACCGTAAACGACTCCGGGTCTGGCGTAGACGTGATAGTCGATCTTCCTCAGCCGCGCCATGACGATCACTCCGACGGCGGCCCAGATGACCTGACTGATCAGAAACTTGTGCGGGCGAGCCGCAGCGGCAGACGCGCTGTAGACCATGACGATGCCGAAGACCACCAGCCCGATCGTGACCACGCCGAGCCAGAGATCCCATTTCAGATCCTCGATGTCCCTGAGCAGATTGTGTCTGACTGCCTGTGCCATAGTTTGCTTTTGGCGCTCGCTGCTTGTTCCCCGTTCCGAATCGACCAGTGATTTTGATACCCGCCCGTGAACTGAAGATCCACGGCTGAATTCAGCTGACGCTCTTGCGGCGCGGCCGGATCGATGCAGTTATTCAATCAAAATCACTCTGGTGCTGAACTATTTTCTACTTTCTACTTTCTACTTTTTACTTTCTACTGCTTCCTTAAACACTCTGCCGCGGTGTTCGAAGTTGTCGAACATATCGAAACTGGCGCATGCCGGAGCGAGCAGCACGACGTCTCCGGGCGAGCCGACACTGAAACCCAGTTCGACGGCCTCCTCCATCGATGCGGCGCGATGGATCGGAGCCGCGCCTTCGATGGCCCGGGCGATCTTGTCCGCTGCTGCGCCGATCAGGATCGCGTGGCGGCAACGTTCGTGAACGAGCCGCGTCAGAGGACTGTAGTCGCTCCCCTTGTCCTTGCCTCCGAGGATGACGATGACGCCGCCCGGAAAGGCTTCGAGCGACTTGATCGCGGCATCGACGTTGGTCGCCTTGGAATCGTTGTAGAACCTGATCCCGTTCAATTCGGCGACGAATTCGAGACGGTGCTCGACGCCCTTGAAAGCCGCGATCGTCCGGCGCATCGATTCGATCGAGACGCCGCAGAAGGCGCCGACGGCCAGCGCCGACATGACGTTCTCGAGATTGTGGGCGCCCATCAGTGAAATCCCGCTCCGGTCAATCAGCTCTCGCTCCACGCCGTCACGCCGTTCGACGATCCTGGTCCCTCGCATGAAAATGCCGTCTTCGAGCTCCTTCAGTCGGCTGAAGAAGACCTTCCGGGCCGGCGTCAGCGCGCTCATCCCCGAGACCCTTTCGTCGTCGGCGTTGAGCACGGCCAGATCGTCGGGAGTCTGATTGCGGAGGATATTGGCCTTGGCCGCGGCGTAATCGTCCATCGAATCGTACCGGTCCAGATGGTCCGGCGTGATGTTGAGGAGGACCGCCGCGTTGACGTGCAGCCTCTCGACCGCCTCGAGCTGAAAGCTGCTCAGTTCGGCGACGGTGAACGACTCCGGGGTCGACCCCTCGGCGAGCGAGATGAGCGGCGTTCCGATATTGCCGCCGACACCAGTCGGCAGTCCGCTGTCCCTGAGTATCTCGCCGATCAGCGTCGTCGTGGTCGTCTTGCCGTTCGAGCCGGTGATGCCGACCAGAAACCCTTTGAGGTACCAGGCAGCCAGCTCGACCTCGCCGACGATTTTGACGCCGGCACGTCGCGCGAGCGCGAACTGCGGGAGCGCCAGCGGCACGCCAGGACTGACCACGATCAGTTCCGAATTTTCAAACAACTCGTCCGGATGCGATCCGGCAATGATATCCACGCCTGCGGCTCTGAGTCCGGCGACGCCTTCGAGTTCGGGCCGGGCATCGTTGATCGTGACCCGTGCTCCGTGCCGCGCGGCGAACTCCGCCGCCGCGATTCCGCTTCGCGCCATCCCGACTATGAGCAGCTTTTTGCCGGCGATCTCCATAAACTTTCGACCATTTCAGCGCAGCTTGAGCGTCGACAGGCTGAGCAGTGCGAAGAGGATCGCGACGATCAGGAATCGAAAGACGATCTTGGGCTCCTTCCACCCGAGCAGCTCGAAATGATGGTGGAGCGGCGACATCTTGAAGATCCTGCGTTTGGTCAGCTTGAACGATGCGACCTGCAGCATGACCGAGAGCGCCTCGATAACGAAAACTCCGCCGAGTATCGGCAGCACCAGCTCCTGCTTGATGACGATGGCCATCGCGCCGAGCGCGCCGCCGATGCCGAGCGATCCGACATCGCCCATGAAGACCTCAGCCGGCGGAGCATTGAACCAGAGAAACCCGAGGCTCGCTCCGACCAGCGCCCCGCCGAGGATCGTCACCTCCCAGACGCCGGGCGTATGGGGCAGATCGAGATAGTCCGCGAAGCGCGCGTGTCCCGTCACATATGTCAGTCCGGTCAGTGCCGATGCCGCGATGACCGTCACGCTGATCGCCAATCCGTCCAGCCCGTCCGTCAGATTGACCGCATTCGACGTCCCCATCAGAACCAGGATGATCAGCATCGAATATCCGATCACGGTCACATCCGGTCTGAAGTTCTTCAGAAACGGAACGTTGACGACCGGCGAAAAATCGCTGAACCCGAAGATCAGCAGGGCGACAACCGTTCCGACCAGAACCTGTGCGGCCAGTTTCTGTCTGCCCGTCAGCCCGAGGCTCCGCTTCCTGGCGATCTTCAGATAGTCGTCCGCGAAACCGATCGCGGCGCAGCCGGCCATCCCGACCAGCGTCACCCAGACCGGCCAGTTCCTGAGGTTGGCCCAGAGCAGAGTCGAGATGAGCACCGATCCGATGATCAGAACTCCGCCCATCGTCGGCGTCCCGCGCTTGGCCTGATGCGAGGCCGGCCCCTCTTCCCTGATCTCCTGCCCGAACTTGAACTCGCGCAGCTTTCTGATCACCCACGGTCCGAGAACCAGGCTCAGGGCGAGTGCGGTAATCGCGGCGTATGCGGTGCGGAACGTCACGTACTGGAAGACGTTGAAGACCTTCAACACCGGCACTTGCGACGCGTATTTCCGATACAGAAGCTCGTAGCAAAGGTAGTAGAGCATCTCTCTTCAGGAGTTCGAGCCTTCGAAGGCCTGACGCAGCGCCTCGATAACGCGTTCGGTCCTCACCCCACGCGATCCTTTCACCAGAATCAGGTCGCCCGGCATCGCCTCATCGATCAGCAGCGAGGCGGCCTCGCCGGGCGTTTCGAGGAATGTCGCCCGCCCGGGATTCATTCCAGCCTCGATCGCGCCTTCAACCAGATCTCCGGCCAGCCCCCGGACGCCGATCAGCCGGTCGATTCCGAGTTCAGCAATCCGGTTGCCGCAGTCCCTGTGGAGCCGCGGTCCGGCTTCTCCGAGTTCGAGCATCTCGCCGGCCACCAATATCCGCCGCCTGAATCCTTGAGCCTCGTTCAGCGAACCGGCTGCCAGAAGGAGCGCCTGCGGGTTGGAGTTGTACGTATCGTCGATGACCGTCACGCCGTTCGGAAACCTGATCAGCTCTCCACGCATTCTGGTCGCTTCCGCGCCCTCGAGCCGCGCGGCAATCGCATCGGCGGACAGTCCGAAGACCGTGCCGGCGGCGGCGGCGGCCAGTGCGTTGTAAATGTTGTGGCGGCCGATCAGCCTGATCCTCGCCTCGCTCGAACCGTTCGGCGTCCTGAGGACGAATCGCGTGCCGCC
>CALBSU010000200.1 GCA_937967285.1 uncultured Acidobacteriota bacterium | reverse complement strand
TTCGCCAAACTGACCAATCCGAACGGCGCGATCAAGGTCTTCTGCGAAGTGGCCGGGTTATGAGCAGCCGTTCGCATCGAATGGCGTGATCGGGGCAGGCAAAATCCTCTTCAGGTCAGTCGTTCTGGTGGTCATCGTTTTTTCCGAGATTCCCAGGCGTCTTTGCCGTCGGTCAGCCATTCGATATCGAGCCGGGCCAGCGTCAGAGTGCATTCGCGGAAGAGGTTTGCGCCGGGCCTGACGCTCTCAAAGAAGCAGAAGATCGTTCCGTCAGGTCCGACGGCAAGATCGCTGTAACCGCTCCAGCCGGTCTCGATCGACTTGTTGACCGGCCAGGTGGCGCCTTCGTCGTAACTCAGCTTGATCGAGAGGTTCTTGCGAGAACGCGACCTGCCCGGACGCTGAACGCCCTGTTCGACCGAGAGATTGTCGGGATTGGCGAAGAGGATTCGGTTTCGGCGCGGCTTCCCGCTGAGCCGCACCATGCTGGCCATGCAGATCGGTTCCAGAAGCTGTTCGTGAAAGGCCGGTTGGGTCCAGCCGGTTGCTCCGTTCCTGCTGTAACTGACCATGCGGCGGTGTTGTGTCGATTCGCTCCGCGAATTGAACATGACCCGCCCGTCGGCGAGTTCGATCAGCGCCGCTTCGCTGGGATTGACCAGTTCCGGGGAATTCCGTCCGACAAATCCCCCGGCTTTCCATGTCCTGCCGTTGTCGTCGCTGTAGATGACCGCATTGTCGGACGGATGGTGAGCGTTGCTGCCCGTCGAGGTTGAGAGCCAGACCGGGACAACCAGTCGCCCGTTGCGCAATTGAATGCCGTGCCCCGGACCTGTTGCAATGACCTTCCAGTCGTATTCCTTTCGAAACCCTTCGAAGGCGGAGGTGATTTCGACCGGTTGTGAGAACGTGCTCCCGTCGTCATCGCTTCGCATGTAAAAACAGCGGGAATATTCGAGACAGAAGATGAAATGGACGACTCCGTTCCGCCGGTCGGCAATCGCCATCGGATTGTTGTAGGTCAGTTCGTCCGGATTGGACGAGCGCTCGCGCGCGGCGGCCGGATTGCGCTGCGTTCCGGCGACCTGAGCGATCTTTCGCTGCCGGTCCCATGTCCTGCCGCCGTCCGTCGAACGTCTGAGCAGGATGTCGATCGCGTCCCAGTCGCCTCTCCCCGTCCGCCTCGCCTCGCAGTACGCCAGCAGAACGCCCCGCTTCGTCGCAACGATTCCGGGTATGCGATACGACGCATAGCCTCCCTGGCCGGCTTCGAACAGATCGAACCGGCTGAATTCCCGGGACGGAGCCACTGCAAAAGCCGCACCTAATGATGCCGCGATGAATTGACGCCGGCCGATCCCGCCCGGCGAGTTACCGTTCACCAAAATACTCAACCTCCGGAATGTCGTTGCAGAAGAGGTAAAGGTTTTAAATCGCAGGGCCGCAAAGGGGAGCAGAGGAAACATTCGGATATCCAGGCCCGATTTGTTGTCCATCGGACGGGACGCGTCTACTGCCCCCTCATAAAACTTTGCCTCCTCCGCGATCTTTGCGATTGGACCCTTTTGCCAATTTTGCGAGCTTTGGGTTTGATCAATAACCGGAGCGTGACAGACCGCCAGAGCTCCATGACGAAGATCATTACATTTTCGACAAGTGTAATCCGGATTGCGAATTGAGGCGAGCGGACAATGACGCGCTCATTCATGTCTCAGGGCCGCTGTCGGATCCACTTTGGTGGCTCTGAGGGCCGGGATCAGACAGGCCATCAGCGAGACCGCGACCAGCAGCAGCGCCGCACCGAGATAGGCCGTCGCGTCGAGGATTGAAAGATTGACGATCAGGCTCGTCAGATAGCGGCTGAGCGCGAGCGATCCCGCCAGTCCGAGGATCAGGCCGGCCAGGATCAGACCGATCCCCTGCCCTATCACCATGCGGAGGATATCCGAAGTCTGAGCGCCAAGCGCAATCCGGACACCGATCTCGCTGGTCCGCTGAGTGACGGAATGTGAGACGACGCCGTAAATGCCTGTCACCGCCATGACCAGAGCCAGCGCGGCAAAGACGCCGAGCAGATTCATCGTGAACCGGCGTTCGGCCAGCTTTTCAGCCACCAGCGATTCCATCGACTCGATGTCGTAAAGGGTGATGTCGCCGTTGAGCGATCGGACAAGCCTGCGCAATGCGGGAACGATCGATGTCGGATCGTCGACTGTCGCGCGAATGGCCAGCATGGGATTGCCGGGCGGGCCCTGGTCGAAGTTCATATACACCTCGGGGCGGACCTCTTCATCGAGCCCGAAATGGCGGATATCGCCGACGACGCCGATGATCTCGGCCCACGGTGCGTCAGGATTCCCGCTGAAGAACCGGATGCGCCGTCCAATCGGATCTTCGTTCGGCCAGTACAGCCGTGCGGCTGCCTGATTGATCAGGACCGGAAAGGCCCCGCTTTCGGCATCCTGGCGGGTGAATCCCCTCCCCTTGTCAACCGGAATCCTCATCGTGCGGAAGTAGTCGATGCTGGCGCGACGAAACTGAACCTCGGGGCGCTCGCCCTGGGGCACCGGACGCCCCTCAATTTCAAGCATGGTCGAAATGCCGTCACGCATCGGCAGCCGCGTCACACCGCCGGCCGATTCGACTCCGGGGATTTTGCCGATCTCGGCGAAGAAATCCCTGTAAAATCGCACTCTGTCGGCCGTCTGATCATATTGTCCGGCGGGCAGCGCCATTTGCAGGGTCAGCAGGTGATCGGTCCGGAACCCCGGGTCAACACGCATGAGGCCGGTGAAACTGCGAATTAGCAGGCCGGCTCCGACCAGCAGGATTAACGTCAGGGCGATCTCAGCGACTACCAGCGCCCGGCCGAACCATCTCCTGCCCATGCCTGTGTTTCTCGCTCCTTCCTTGAGCGAATCGTTCGAATTGATGGACATTGCACTGAGCGCCGGCGCCAGTCCGAAAATGATGCCCGTCAAAAGCGAGGCCAGAATCGTGAAGACGAGAACTGAGGTATCGAGCCCGACCTGATCGATCCGCGGAACCATATTCGCTCCGAGCCCGCGTACCAGATCGATGCCCCAGACAGCCATCATCAGCCCAAGCAATCCGCCAAATGAGGCAAGCAGAATGCTTTCAGTCAGCATCTGCCGGATAAGTCGCCAACGGCTCGCCCCGAGGGCTGTTCTTATCGCGACTTCGCGCCTCCGCGTATATCCGCGCGAGAGCAGCAGGTTTGCGACATTGGCGCACGCGATCAGGAGGACGAACCCCACCGCTCCCCACAACAGCAGCAGCGCACCGCGGACCTCGCCCACCAGTTCCTGTCGCAGCGAAATCGCCAGCGCTCCGAGATCGGTATTTGACTCCGGGTACTTCCTTTCCAGCGCCGCGGCAATCGCGCCGACTTCCGATCCGGCGCTTTCGGCGCTCGCATCTGGTCGCAGATGACCAAGCACCCTCAGCAGGTGGACCGCACGCCCCCTCCGGATGACCGGGTTGTGCGCCAGCGGAATCCAGAGATCGACCTTCTCGAGAAACTGAAATCCCTCGGGCATGACTCCGATCACCGTCACACGATCCGAATCCAGCTGCACCTGACGGCCGATGATATTTTCCCGTCCACCGAATCGCTGCTGCCAGAGACGATGGCTGATGACGATCACTTTGCCGGAGGATGCCGAATCCTCCGATTCAGTGAAGACCCTGCCCGCTCCCGCCTCCACTCCGAGAATGTCGAACAGCTGTGCCGAAACGAAATGCCCCTCGATCCGCTCGGGATCTCCGTCACCGCGCATGATCAGATTCCAGACCGGCGAGACTGCCGCCATCCGATCGAAACTGCGGCTGCGTTCGCGAAGGTCGCTGAAGTTCGGATATGAAAACGGGTAATGCGGATCGTTCAGCTTTCGATTCTGGTGCCAGACCATCATCAGCCGGTCGGAATCGCGATACGGAAGCGGATCGATCAGGACCGAGTTGACGACGCTGAAGATAGTCGTGTTGGCGCCGATTCCAAGCCCCAGCGTCATCACAGCCAGCAGCGTGAACCACGGATTTTTCACCAGCAAGCGCACGGCATAGCGCAGATCCTGAAGGATTGAGGTCATTCTTTCTCCTATTCGTATCTCAGAACCGACATCGGATCGGTCTGTGTTGCGCGGTATGCCGGAAGCCAACCGGCCAGCAGTGAAACCAGAAGCATGATTATTGATGCGAGAAACAGCGAG
>CALBSU010000199.1 GCA_937967285.1 uncultured Acidobacteriota bacterium | reverse complement strand
CAGGCTGTGACCTTGTGGTTATCGGCGCCGGGCGGGATCAGGAAGAAGCTGTTTGAGATGCCATGCGTCCTGACCAGCTTCTCAGGCTGCGTCCTGGCGAAGACCAGACCGATGGATGAGCGATCCGTCTCTGCTTTCCCTGAGACTTTGGAATAGTGCATCTGGAAGACGATCTTCGAGCCGGCGGGTACCAGTTTCACTGTGCCGGGCTTCCAGACCGCCTGATTCATGCCGGGGGCGAATCCGCAGAGCAGGGTGCCGACGTTCGCCTCGTCGCTGCGATCGAACTTGCCTCCGTTGGCGGTTGAACAGCCATCGTCGACGACCGGCGCATCCTTCTTTGTTCTGATCAGGAATCCCTCGCGATATCGCGGCGACTCTCGCTCCATCTTCTCGCGCATCTGCTTCATCTGTTCAGGAGTCAGTTTCGGACGCGGAGCCTTGTTCTCGCTCGGCGTGCGAATGAAAGCGATGATGTGGTGCACGATCTTGCGGTTGCCGGGACGCGCCTCGGCCATCTGCACATACTTGTCTTCGGTGAATCCCGGATCGACCTCGAAATACTGATATTCGTCGGGCCCTTCGGCCTCGAGAGTGAAGGTCTCGGGCATCGGGATGATGACATCCGGCTTGCCGATCGACCATCCGTTGTAATACTCGGGAACGTTTGGCATGTCCCTCGCATCGCCCTCAACCGCGCCGCCCTTGACCCAGTTGACGATCGTGTCTATCTCGCTCTTCGACAGCCGGCGATCGTTCGCCCATTCGCCGAAATGAGGATCGGCATGCCAGGGGGGCATCTCCTTGCCGGCTACCTGCTCCCGGATCGACCGCGCCCACGGGCGAACATCCTTGTAACTGAGCACCGAGAAAGGCGCGTTCTCACCCGGACGGTGGCACTCTGCGCACTTGCTCAGGAAGATGGGCGCGACGTCCTTCGTGAAGGTTACGGGCGCACCTCCGCTGGCGCCGGTCCCGCTCTGCGACAGAAAAATCCCCATCAACGCCACCACTGCTATCATCAATATCGATGTTCCGCGTTTCATAGCCCTCTATTGCCTCCAGGTGGTTTTCTTTATTGTTGGTGCGGAATTTCACCCTGCGATGGGTAAAATCCCCCTATTCCTCGATCAGATGTTAATGCCGCTCTTCGGGGACGCCTGTCCCTCGAAGAAATAAACCTATTACTTTCAATAAGTTAAAGCTATAACTCCTCGAGCGAATGAGCAGTTGACAGATTACGACAATCAGGTTGGCAATATCCGTGCCTGAGGTGGGAAGCGAAAAGCGGCGCCGGATGGCGCCGCTTTCAAGAGAGCTGGGAGGCAGGGATTCGAACCCCGATAGACGGATCCAGAGTCCGTAGTCTTACCGTTAGACGACCTCCCAATAAATCGAAGTTGGAATCATATTGATGACGCGGCAGTCTGTCAAGTCATCGACGTTTGAAGAGGCCGATCAGCCAGCGAAAGAATGTGACGAAGATATTATGGGATGGGGGCGAGAGTTCCTCTCCGGTGATTTCCGACTGGTGAAGCGCGGCCGCTTCGGCTTCGAGGGCGGTGAAGAACTGTCCGGCCATCATCTTCGCCGAGGAGACGATCATGCGCTGTCCGACGCTGGCAATGGTTCCGCCGACATTGACGTTGCCGGAGTAATCGACGAGCGTATCATCGCCCTGGTCGACCAGATCGAGCGATCCCTCGCCCTTGACGAAGCCCGGCGTGCCCTTGCCGTCGACCATCATCCTGTAGTGTTCGGGCGGGCGCAGATCATCGAGGCGGATGGTGCCGGTGAAGACTCCCTTGATGGAACCTACGCCCGCCTTCATGGTCATGCGGTATGCGCCGTCCGGCGTCTCTTCCAGGCTTTCGAGTCCCGGCAGGATTCTTCTGATCACCTCGGGATCGATCATCAGTTTCCAGAGCCTCTCGCGCGGGGCGTTGATTGTGTGGGTTCCTTCAATCTTCATTTAAGTAGAAAGTAGAAAGTAGAAAGTAGAAAGTAGAAAGTAGAAAGTAGAAAGT
>CALBSU010000198.1 GCA_937967285.1 uncultured Acidobacteriota bacterium | reverse complement strand
GTTTTCGAATCTATGCCGGAAAATCAGCTTCAGATTTATCTCAATGAAAACAAAGTTGTTAGCCCTTCCCGGACGGCATCGGCCCGGGTGTCGGTCATAAAAAAGCCAAAGTTATGAAATTTGAAAGCAACTTATGGCATTTATCTTGCGTCTGAAACTGCGAAAGTAAACGTGGGATAACTAACTGAAGGGGGGCGACTGGCGATGATCAAGAAAACTGGAGCTGAAAATTCCAAAAATGGTTCCGAAGAACTGGTCTCGGTAAACGAGTCGAAGAAGGAGAATCCCATGTTCGATAGAGTTATTCCGGTTGAGCGCATTCGAATGCAGGAACAGGTCAACTCCTACATTCACGAAAGTCTGACCGATATGTGGCTGCTCACCACAGGAGAAGAGATGGAGAAAGATCCGTTCTCGGCCGGCAGGCACAGCGGCCGTCCGCTCGCGATATTCTGCGGGGGCCAGATAAGGCTGGTCGAATCACGGCCCGTGACGCTGGATGCGCTCCGCGCCGTCGGCATCGAGATGTCCTGACAACAAGTTATTTCCTTGCATGGTTTCCTCTGAATGTGACGGAGGAATGAGCGAACAGAGGCTCATTCCTCCGAATTTTTTTATGGGGACTCAGGATGATCATCTCTTCAGCGTGCGGATGTAGGCGATGATCTCCCACATCTGTTGATGGCTCAGCCTGCGGATCGGAGGCATGGTCATCAGGCCGTCACGCATCCTGCCGTTCTTGAGGGTCAGAAATATCTGACCGTCGGAAATCCTCATCACTTCGTCGGTCGTCAGGTCTTGCGGAAGTCTGGGCAGGGTCTGTCCCGACGCCCCATCTCCCTTTCCCTCCAATCCATGACAGGTTGAACAGTTGGTGATGTAGAGTTGCTCGCCTGAAGCTATCGCCGTCGGGTCGCCGCTCAGGGGATTTCGCGTTTCGGCCGTCACTCCCGAATCGTCGGTAACTTCCTCCCGCATTTCGCCGCATGAAGAGACAGCCGGTATGCAGAGTGCCGCGCAGAGCAGGATCGCCCGGAATCTCGGTGCGTGTTCGATCATGAAGAAACATTTCATAAGGTATCGCTTTAATTGCGGAGTATGTTGTGAGATGATGATGCGCGACTGAAGACGATAACTCAAGCGATTATTTTCGGCCGCCGGAAGATGCCGGGAAAGGTATCTCCGGAGTGATGGTATCAGAGGTCTCCCCCACCGCGGACTCTCCCCTGAATGAAACTGCAACCAGGTTATCCGACCGGAGAACTGATACGAAGATGATATGTCCGAAATGCCAAACAGAGATCACCAACTGGCAGTTCTACTGTCCGCAATGCCGCGCCTCGCTGCAGGATTACAATCAATTGGGCGGGGGCTTCAAGCGGGGAACGCTCGAGAGAGTCGGCGGGCAATTGATCAACCTGATCATTATTCTATTTCTGATCGGCGGATCGGTTCTGGTGGCGCGTCAGATCGACTGGAAGGAACTGGTTGCGATGTTCCGGGACCCGGGCGCCGGATATCGCACGGCGCAGCCTGCTCCCGACAAACCTGCTGACCGGCGACGTCGTTCCCGAACAAGGGATAAATCGGCCGTCAACAGAGCGTCCGATCCCCCAACCGATGGTCGTCAGGCCTCATCGCATCCCTGAAGCAGCCGGCTTATATCACCTTTTCTCGGATTCGAACTGGCGTGTCGGATCTTCGATCACGCTCTGGTAGGAGGGAGATCCTTCCTGAAGGGATCTGTTCGTGTTTCCGCCCCGGACGGCCTGGGGCGCGGTGTATGGCGCCGCAGGCTTTCGGCTGATCTCGCCGGGCGTTCCGCCCTTCAGCATGTTGAGCAGGTGGCGGCAGATCAGAACCATGCTGACGAATCCGCCGATGGCGAAAAAGATGGGGATCGGGCCTCGCCCCTCGTCGATCGACATCAGAGCCAGGACGCCGCCGGTCGTCGCAAGAAATCCGACGGTCGCGATCAGTGCGACGATGCGCAGGATGGTCGTCGAGGGGAGTACCGGAGCGCCTGAACCCGACGACATCTCGTTCACGATCTCACGCGCTCTATCGATCGCCATCAGATTGGAACCGCATTTCGTGCAGTATCGCTGATTCCTCGAATTGTCGGTGCCGCAATCCGGACAGAACATATTGGCCTTCCTCCTCGACTCGAACTATGGAAACTGAACTATAACACCAGTCTGAATATGCGGCAATTTCCCGTGCCGGAACTGCCGTTGTAATAAAGCGTTACGATCATCGACTTCAAGGGGTTCGCGAACACGGCTGTTTTTCCGCACGGGGAGGGGCCGTCTCTCCGGAGCAGGTTGACGCGGAAACGAACAATTTTTAGAGCGGTCCGGGTTTTCGCTTGACGATGAAGTTGAAGTGAGTGTAATGTGCAGCTTCGTAATCAGTGATCGTGGCGATTTAAGGCGACTTGCTCCACGTTAAAAACAGCGCTAAACAGCCTGAAGCACCGAGTTTCCAAACGGCCTCACGCAGTTTAGCGTGGGGCCGTTTCTGTTTATGCGCCGCACAATTTGACAAATCAGGGGTCCGACGGACCCGGAGTGGCGATTTTCGCGAATTGCTCCACTATAAAAACTGCTAAAGAGCCGGAGCTCCGTGCTGAATTTAGCGCGGGGCCTTTTTTATTCAGCGGGGGGATTGAAAAGGATGTATTCGTTCAAGGATCAGGTGGTATTGATCACCGGCGCATCGCGCGGCATAGGTGCGGCGGCGGCGATCAGGTTCGCGGCGGCCGGCGCCAGGGGCGTCATCATTAATTATCACGTCAACTGGGAGGCGGCGTCGAAGACGGCTGAAGAGGTCGAGCGGCTGGGATGCGAGCCGACGATCGTGCAGGCGGACATATCGGTTCCGGAGCAGGCCCATTTTCTGGTCAGGCAGGCGCTGGACCGGTACAAACGGCTCGATGTGGCCGTCGCCAACGCGGGGATCTGGCCGCAGGCCGATTGTCCCGTTACTGAGCTGACGGATGATCAGTGGGAAGACACGATCAGGGTCAACGTCAACGGGGTCTACTACCTCAGCCGTGAAGCCGCTCGCGTGATGGTCGGGCAGAAGAGCGGCAACATCGTTACGGTGAGTTCAACGGCCGGCCAGCGCGGAGAGGCGGGTCATTCGGACTATGCGGCATCGAAGGGCGCCGTCATCAGTTTTACCAAGTCCCTGGCGACGGAGCTCGGGCCGCACAATGTGCGAGTCAACTGCGTCGCGCCGGGATGGGTCGATACGGACATGGCCGCCGGCGCCCTGCATTCGGACGAGCAGGAGCTGAGGCGCATCACCGACGCGATTCCGTTGCGCCGGGTGGCGAGCGCCGATGACGTGGCCGGCCCGATCCTCTTTCTGGCATCCGATCTGGCGCGTCACGTGACCGGAGAGATACTGAACGTCAACGGCGGGGCCATCCTCTGCGGATAAACCCTGCATTTTCAGCCGACAGTGAGGTGAAATGAGCTACGTTAAAGGACTCAAGTGCAGAATCTGCGGCGCATCGTACGAGGTCGAGCCGCTGGCGATCTGCGAGGAATGTTTCGGCCCGCTCGAAGTCGATTACGATTACGAGGCTATCCGGGGAAATCTGAAGAAGGCGGATCTCGATACGCGTTCGCGGACGATGTGGAGGTACAGGGAGTTTCTTCCGCTCGACGGGGAACCGACGGTCGGTCTTCATTCGGGAGGCACGCCGCTGGTTCGGGCCGACAGGCTGGCACGGGCGATCGGGGTCCGCGAGGTTCACCTCAAGAACGATGCCGTCTCGCATCCGACCCTCTCATTCAAGGACCGCGTGGTGGCGGTGGCGCTCTCGAAGGCGCGGGAGTTCGGTTTCAAGGCGGTCGGCTGCGCCTCGACGGGCAATCTCGCCAATTCGGTCGCGGCCAATGCCTCGGCCTCCGGGCTGCCGGCCTACATTCTGATCCCGCACAACCTCGAGCGGAGCAAGGTCCTCGGAACGCAGATCTTCGGAGCCAATGTCGTTCCGGTCCGTGGAAATTACGACGACGTCAACCGCCTCTGCAGCGAGATCGCCGGCCGTCACCGGATCGCTTTCGTCAATGTCAATCTGCGTCCGTTCTACGGCGAGGGATCGAAGACCTTCGGTTACGAGATCGCTGAGGCGCTCGGCTGGCAGCTTCCCGACGCTGTGGTGGTCCCGATGGCGGGAGGCTCGCTGATCACCAAGATCTACAAGGCATTCAGGGAGCTCGAGCAGATCGGCTTCGTCGAGCCGGCGCAAACGAAGTTCTTCGGCGCCCAGGCCACGGGATGCAATCCGATCGCCGCGGCGGTCAAGGCCGGAACGCGCGACATCACGCCGGTCAAGCCGGATACGATCGCCAAATCGCTGGCCATCGGCAATCCGGCCGACGGCTACTTCGCCACCGGAGTGATCGGCGAAACAGGGGGCTGGTCGGAGGATGCCAGCGACGCCGAGATAGTCGAGTCGATCAGGCTGCTGGCCGAGACCGAGGGTGTCTTCACCGAGACGGCGGGCGGAACGACGCTGGCCGTCGCCCGCAAGCTGATCGCTCAGGGCCGGCTCGATCCCGATTCGCGCATCGTCATCGCCATAACAGGCAATGGACTCAAGACACAGGACGCGCTGTCGCTCGACGAACTCGAACCGATCGAACCGCGCCTGGCTGCATTCGAGGAGTTCGTCTCCGGCGTCACGCTCGCCGCTTAATGTTCTGGAAACTAAAAATCTTTGGATTTAGACGCCAGGAAACCAAGAGGGCCAAGAAGGAAAAGGATTTCAATGGCTATTCCATCATGCATTCAAGCGGCGGTTAATGCCTGTGTTCGAGTGGCAAGATGGAGGAAAGAGGAGCAACTTCATCCTTAATTCAATCTTGGCTTTCTTGGTTTCTTGGCGTCGAAAATTCATAGGAATATAGCTTCCATAGTACTTAAGGGGATTTTTTATGTAACTGTTCAGCCCAATGATGAACAGTTTTTATCGCCAAGGCGCAAGGTTTGCCAAGGTTTATTCAGGAAAGGAGCTGTCAATGTCGAGAACCGTAATTATCCCCACTCCGCTGCGTCGCTTCACGGACGGCGTCGAGACCGTCGCCGTCGAGGGCGGAACCATCCGTGATGTCTTCGATCACCTCGAAACCAGATTCCCCGGAATCCGGGCCAGACTGTGCGAGGAGAACGGCGATCTCCGCAGATTCATTAATGTTTACGTGGACGGCGAGGATATACGCTTTCTCGACCGACTCGATACCGCTGTCGGCGAAAAGGCTGAAATTTCGATTGTTCCGGCGATTGCGGGCGGATGAGCCCTGAAAACACGGAAGGGAACTGATGCCCCCTCACAGACCATCAGTTCCCCTTGCGTGATATCGGCGAATAGCCACTCTATACGATGCGATTTTGAGACCGCGATGAGCAGTGCCCATCGGATTGTTGGTCTTCCTCACTAGCTGGAGACTCACACGCCCGGCGGCCCGAAAAGTTCCATTACTATCGAAAAAACTTGAAGAAAAATCGTAATCGGGTCTCAGCGGCGGGATTTGCGGAGCCGCGCGGATCTGAGGACTTCTCCGGTGTGGACCGGGGTGGCCTTGTTCAGGACGGTGTGCTGGACGGTGATCAGGAGCTGGTCGTCGCGTCCCCGGAAGCGTCCGGTCAATGGACGGTCGCCGGTCTGGACGACCACGCCCTCGCGGACCATGTTCCAGAACTGCTTCTGAGTGATCCAGTATTGCTTCCCGTTATTGCAGACTATCAGTGCGGTCTTTTTAACTCTCATATCGGTAATCTGGCAGGGTCGGGCTTGTCTGAATTCCTGAATGACGGATCATCCGGGGGCGCAGAACGTTTTTAACATTTCCGGGCCGGTACGACAAGCGCGGTAAAGACCGGCGGGGCGGGATTTGCGCCGCCGGTCTGACCCGATCAGTTTTCCGAGGCCCGCAGTTCGACGTAAGGCGCAATCTCCTTCATCATCTTGTCGAACTCCTCCGGGCGGAGTGACTGCGGTCCATCCGACCATGCCTCTTCCGGACAGGGATGGACCTCCGTCATCAGGCCGTCGGCGCCGATGGCGACGGATGCCTTGGCCAGCGGCTTGACCAGGCTCCGTTTGCCGGTCCCGTGGCTCGGATCGACGATCACGGGCAGATGAGTCAATTCGTTGAGCAGCGGGACCGAGGCCAGATCCAGCGTGTTGCGGGTGGCGGTCTCGAATGTGCGGATTCCTCTCTCGCAGAGCATCACGTCCGGGTTCCCGTGCGTCACGATGTACTCGGCCGAGAGCAGGAACTCCTTGATCGTGGCCGACAGACCGCGTTTGAGCATGACTGGCTTTTTCACCTCGCCGAGCTTCTTGAGCAGCGCGAAGTTCTGCATGTTTCTGGCGCCGACCTGCAGGATGTCGGCATATTCGGCGACCAGCGGAACGTCCTCCGTGTCGAGCACCTCGGTGATCACCTTGAGTCCGGTCTTCTCACGCGCCTCGGCCAGCAGTTTGAGCCCCTCTTCGGCCATGCCCTGGAAATCGTAGGGCGAAGTGCGCGGTTTGTAGGCGCCGCCGCGGAGGATCTGAGCCCCGGACTTCGAGACGGCCTCGGCGGTCGTCATCAACTGCTCGCGGCCCTCGACCGAACACGGACCGGCCATGACCACGAATCCGCCGTCGCCGATGGTGACGTCGCCGATCCTGATCGCCGTCCGCTGTTTTTTGACCTCCGTGCTGACCAGCTTGAAGGGTTGCAGGATCGGAAACGCGTTCTCGACGCCGTCGGCCGACTTGAGGTGCTCGATATGCTCCTTCTTGTCGCCCGGCCCGACCGCCGCTATCACCGTTCTTTCGGTCCCCCTGATCACATGGGGCGTGTACCCGAACTCCCTGATCCTGTCGCTGATGTGATTGATCTGTTCCTCTGTGGCTCCGGCCTTCATTGCTACTATCATTGGTTTAAACTCCAGTGCAGATAAAGTAGAAAGTAAAAAGTAGAAAGTAGAAAGTGCCGAGGGGGTTTTACCCCGCTCTTACGTCCTGAATGATCTCCTTTCTACTTTTTACTTTCTACTTTCTACTTTCTATTTATTTCCTGTTCGCCTGTAACATCCCAGTACCTTGATGCTGGAGGCGAACTCGCTCAGATGCGCCAGCGCGTTGCGGACGCGTTGTTCGGCGATGTTGCCGATGAAATCGAGATAGAATCTGTACTCCCATGGGTGGCCGATCAGCGGCCGCGATTCGATCTTCCTGAGGTCGATGTCCCGCATGGCGAAGACGGCCATGGCGCGGAAGAGCGAACCGGTCCGGTTCTCGAGCGTGAAGACGATCGATGTCTTGTCGGCGTCGGCCGGCGTCGTCAGATCGTCGGCATCGGGAACCAGCAGGAGAAAGCGCGTGTAGTTCTGCCGGTCGTCCTCGATTCCGGGTATCAGGACCTGCGCGCCGTAAGTCTCCGCGGCGGCTGTTCCGGCGATGGCGGCGACGTCCGGTTCGGGTTTCTCCATGATCATTTTGACGGCGCCGGCGGTATCGTAGGCCGCCAGTGGCTTCAAAGCGGGATGCTCGGCGAAGAACCGCAGGCACTGCCCGAGAGCCACCGGATGCGAGAAGACCCGCCTGACCTGCTCCAGTTTCGTCCCCGGCGCCGCGATCAGGTTATGCACGATCCGCAGATTCGTTTCGCCGATGATCCGCAGGTTGTGCTTCAATTGCAGATCGTAATTCTGATAGACCGAACCGAAGAGGGAATTTTCGATCGGGGCGACGCAGGCATCGGCATCGCCGGCCTCGACCGCCGCGAACATCCTGTCGAACGTCTCGCAGGGGACCAGTTCGACCCCTTCGCCGATCAGCTCGACCGCCGCCTGACTGCTGAATGCCCCCGGTTCGCCCTGTATTGCCGCGCGTCTCAGTTTCAATTCCATCTTCTATATCCAATTGAAAAGGCCCCTCGCTCTGCTTGAACGAGGGGCCTTTTCAGGCTTTCCTTTTGCGATCTCCCGGTCATCCGTCCGACCCGGCGCTCAAGGCCCCTCTGGAGATGCTAAAGTAAAAATAGAATCCGAACTGACAGACATTGAACTCACCGGCACGCGCGATCCGCGCCCCGTAGTCGTTCATCCGCCTTGTCTCGATCCGATTCGTCATATCTTTAATATTGAGAAAATTGAGATTAAATCTGTCGATGTCCGGATGGGTGCTCGACCCGGTCCGGTTGCAGTCGGATCATTGATTTCGATCCCGACCATTGGACTGACCAATCACGCAGCGCATTATCTGCAATGGAGTCTCCCGAGTCAAGATAATCTTTGCCGGGGAAGATCAACTGATCGGTTTTCGAGAGTCGAGCAGCGCCTCGGGAGGAATGAAATTGAGATTGAAGTAGGCCTTGATCTCGGCGCCCCATTCGCGGACGGTGTGATAGCCGAGCTGGTTGGAAGGAGCCAGATCGGCCGATATTCCGACCGCGTCGAGCCCGAGTTCGTTGGCGATATAGAGCGCACGCGCGAGGTGAAACTCCTGAGTCACGAGGACCGCGTGGTCGAGGCCGTATACTTTTCTGGCTCTGAGGCAGGTCTCGTAGGTCGATCTGCCGCTGTAATCGACGATGATGTGGCGCTGTTCGACTCCGCGGCCGATCAGGTATTCCTGCATCGCCAGCGGCTCGTTGTAGCTCGGATGCCGGTTGTCGCCCGAGACCAGGATCCGGTCGACCTTCCCGGCCCGGTAAATCTCGATTGCCCGTTCGACCCTGTCGGCCAGCACCGGCGAGAGCGTCCTGTTTCCGAAGACGCTCGCACCGAAGACCACCGCGACGCGCGGACGCGGCCAGACGCCTGTCTCCAGACCCCGCGGGTCGGTGTGTATCCTGTCGTCATAGCCGTGGACCTGCAGATGGATATATATGAATCCGATCGCCGCCGCCAGGAGAAGAAAGAGTAAGAGTCGCCGCTTCATAAATCAGTAGAAAGTATAAAGTATAAAGTACAAAGTACAACGGCCGGATCCGCCGACCGACAAATGCGAATCTTTGTACTTTATACTTTGTACTTTATACTTGTTTTTGTTATATTTCCGCACTTCGCAATTATCTGATTTATTGGAGGTCTTTAGTA
>CALBSU010000197.1 GCA_937967285.1 uncultured Acidobacteriota bacterium | reverse complement strand
GCAGACAGAGGCTTAATCGCCTGCGGACTATTCGGTTTTACGCTGCAGGTCGACCTCCGCGCTCAAGGCCGTGCCCTGGAGTTCCGCGTTTGCCCGGCCTTTCAGGCGGCCGTCCACCATCATGAGATCAAATTTGATCAGCGGCTGGTCGGTCTGGACCTCGAACGTGACCTTGTTGCCTTCAACCTTGCCCTTCAGAATCTGCCATTGCTGGTCGGAATTCGGGCCTGCGGTTCCGGTCAGTTCAGACCCGTTCTGCTTGAGAACCACATAAGCGGAGTCCTCTCTGGTCTCTCCGTTCATGGTTATGTTGAAGCTGCCGGACCATGTGCCGGACAGATCTTCCGCGGCGAACAATGAGGGGGCGATCATCAGCATCAGGCTTAGCACGATAACCAGTCTTTTCATTCAGGTCTCCTTGTTGGGAAAAGCATTTTCGATCCCGGCTGGAATCGATATACGAGCAGGTAATCCGTCAGGTTCCTGCATAAGTCGTGGCGTCTGCACTATTTTGATTGAAAAACCGGGCAGCGTTTTTCATTATGGCAGTTGAATTCAGTTTGTCGATAGCTGGTCCGATAACATCGTCAGCGACGAAGCCGACCGTATATTTTGAAGCCTGAAATTCAGGCCACAGGGGGTGGGCATGAAAAAGATCGGGATATGTTTCTTTATCGGAATAATGGCAATCGTCTTCTGCCGCCTGCCGGGAGCAGTTGCTCAACAGCAGCCGGCCGCTCAGCGCGACTATCCGGTCAAACCGGTGCCGTTCACCAGCGTCCATTTCACCGATGCATTCTGGGCGCCGCGGATCGAGGTCAACCGAACCGTCTCGATCCCCTTCGCCTTCGAGAAGTGTGAAGAGACCGGGCGCATCGAAAACTTCCTGCAGGCGGCCGCCGTGTTGCGTGGCGAGCCGCTCAAAGAGAAGAAGATCCCGCCATATCCGTTCGACGACACCGACCTCTACAAGGTGATCGAAGGAGCTGCATACGCCCTGACGGTTCAGCCGGATCCGAAACTGGAGGCATACGTCGACGGACTGATCGAGAAGATCGGTTCGGCGCAGGAGGCGGACGGTTATCTCTATCCGGCACGCACGATCGATCCGGCGAACCCCCACCGCTGGGCGGGCAGGAACAGGTGGGAGCTGGAGAAGGTCGACAGTCATGAGCTATACAACTTCGGGCATCTGACCGAAGCCGCGGTGGCATGGTTCCAGGCGACGGGTAAACGATCCTTGCTCGATATCGCACTGAAGGAGGCCGAGCTGCTCGACCGGACATTCGGACCGGGCAAACAGTCGATCTGGCCCGGCCACCAGATAACAGAGATGGGACTGGCCCGGCTTTACCGGATCACCGGCGACGACCGGTACATCCGACTCGCGAAGTTCATGCTCGATGAACGCGGGCCTGACGGAACGCCGGGCGCCGGTCGCACCTATAATCAGTCCCACAAAAAGGTCGTCGATCAGACAGAGGCCGTCGGGCACGCGGTTCGGGCAACTTACATGTATTCGGGAATGGCCGACGTGGCGGCTCTGACGGGCGATACCTCATACGTCAACGCGATCGACAGGATCTGGGAAGATGTCGTCGGCAGCAAGCTCTACATCACGGGCGGCATCGGCGCGCGGGCATCGGGCGAAGCCTTCGGCGACGCGTTCGAGCTGCCGAACATGACGGCGTACAACGAGACCTGCGCGGCCATCGGCAACGATTACTGGAACTACAGGCTCTTCCTGCTGCACGCGGATGCGAAATATATCGATGTCATGGAGCGCACGCTCTACAACGGACTGATCTCCGGCGTTTCGCTCGACGGCAGGTCGTTCTTCTACCCGAATCCGCTCGAGTCGAACGGGCAGCACCAGCGCAGCCCGTGGTTCGGCGTGGCCTGTTGTCCCGGCAACATCACGCGGTTTATGGCATCCGTTCCCGGATACGTTTACGCGCAGAAGGGCGATCATCTTTACGTCAATCTCTACGTCGCCAGCGAGAGCGAGATCAGACTGGATAACGACATGGCCGTCAGGTTGAAGCAGGAGACGCGTTACCCGTGGGAGGGATCGGTCAGGCTGACAGTCGATCCGGAAAGATCGGGCAGATTCACGATCAACCTTCGCATTCCCGGCTGGGCGCGCAATGAAGCCGTGCCCGGCGATCTCTACCGGTTCATTGATCGGAACAACGAGCAGGTGAGGCTGAAGGTCAACGGGCGCGACGAGCAGTTGAGGCTGGACAAGGGATATGCCGCGCTGAATCGGGCATGGAAAAAGGGCGATGTCATCGAATTGAATATGCCGATGCCGGTGCGTCGCGTGGTCGCCGGCGAGAAGGTAGCCGCGGATCGCGGTCGCATCGCCCTGCAGCGCGGTCCGATCGTTTACTGCGCCGAATGGCCTGACAATCCCGACGGCCACGTGAGAAACCTGGTTCTGCCCGACAGCGCGAAGCTGACGGCTGAATTCAGGCCGGAGCTGCTCAACGGCGTGACCGCGATCAGGGGCAAAGCCTTCGCTCTGAGCTTCGATGCGCAGGGAAAAGTGATACGAAGAGAGCAGGATTTCACGGCGATCCCGTATTACTCCTGGGCGAATCGCGGCCGCGGAGAGATGCTCGTCTGGCTGCCGAACAGCGAGGCGAGCGCCAGACCGCAGCCATATCCGACCATTGGGACCGCCAGCAAAGTGACGGTCTCGAACAGGCGCCGCCGCGATCCGCGCATGATCAACGACGGCGAAGAGCCTCCCGCATCGAACGATCCGGCATCCTATTTCGACTGGTGGCCGACGAAGGGCGCCACCGAATGGGTCGAGTACGCGTTCGCGAAACCGGAGACAGTTTCGGAGGTCGAGGTCTACTGGTTCGACGATACCGGCAGAGGTGAAGTCAGGGTGCCGTCATCCTGGCGAATCCTGTACAAAGACGGCCTCGAGTGGAGACCGGTTGAGAATGGCGGTGCGTACGGCGTGGCGACAGACCGCTACAATCAGGTCCGCTTCAAACCGGTGTCGACAGATGCTCTGCGCCTGGAAGTGACGATGCAGCCCGGCTGGTCCGCCGGCCTGCAGGAGTGGAAGGTGAAATAGCGTCCGTTGAGGGTAGATTCGAAATCCGGCTGCCGCCTCGCAACCGGATTTCGTTACGGTGCAGTCGCTATCGTTGTCCGGTCCGCTTGATGATCCAATCAGTGATGGTCTTGAGCGCCAGCGGATTCATCGTCTCCTCGATCCTTGCGTATTCCGAGGGTGAGCCGGTCGCTGCCTTCTGAAACAGATGGTTCAGTTCCGGCAGCATGACGATCGTGACGTCCTTGTTGCCTCCTGCCTTGAGCGCCGTCTCGATCGCCTCAAGATTTTCTTTGTAGGGAACCTGCAGATCGCGTTCGCCGTTGACGGCCAGCACCGGGCATTTGACCCTGGTCAGCGCCGGTTTCGGGTCATAGGTCAGAAAGTATCGGAACCACGGGGTGTTGACGCTTTTGAGCTGCGCTTCCGCCGCCCTGTCTGCGCCGGCTTTCTTCTGCTCCTCGGTCATTTTTGCGACAGCTTCATCCCGAATCTCCATCAGTCTCTTTTCCGCCTCATTCGGGTCCTTTTCGGATTTGATGATGGCGAAGATGCGTTCCTGGTTCTTCCTGCTCACCTCGACATCTTTCTCGGAAGCCCCCGTGGATTTGACGATCAGAGCGCCCTGCATGTAGAGGATCTCCTCGCCGGTCAGGCCCGTCCCGGCCATCAGGACGATGAATGCGATGTCGGATGATTTTGTAGCCGCCAGCGGAGCGATGATGCCGCCCTCGCTGTGACCGATCAGGCCGATGCGTTTCGTGTCGATCTCCTTTCGCGTTTTGAGGAATCCGACTCCGGCAAGCACGTCCTCGGTGAAATCCTCTGTCGTGGCTGTGCTGATGTTGCCGGTCGATCCGCCGACTCCGCGGTCGTCGACCCTCAGGACTGCGATGCCGTTGCGGGTCAGATGATCGGCCAGAACCATAAACGGCTTGTGGCCGAAGATCGTTTCATTCCTGTCCTGAGGTCCCGAGCCGGTGATCAGAACCACCGCCGGAAACGGTCCCTTGCCCCGTGGAGTGGTCAGAGTCCCGGCCAGTCTGATCCCGGCCTTCGGATTATCGTATGCGACCTCTTCCTCGTCGTACGGATAGGGTTTCTGTGGTTCCTGCGGCCGGTTGGGCTTCGTCTCGCTGAGAACCCGCTTCATGACCAGCGGCAGTTCGACTCCGCCCTGTTTCCAAACGCCGGTCAGCTCAGTGAAACCGGCGTCCACCTTCGCCTCGTAAGTGGCCGCGAATCGCTTCATCTCGAAGCGAACCGCGTTGCCTTCCAGGTTGACCGTATCGACGGGCAGCCCTGTCGCTCCCTGATCGGGGCTGTCCAGTTGAGCGCTCAAACCGCCCTGCTGCGATTTCGTGATCCTGAAGACCAGTCTCAGGGTGTTGGGGCCGGCGCTCAACTTTCCTTCCCAGATCCCCTCCAGTCCGGACGTCTGAGCCGATGACGAATTGAGTGATGCCGATATGATCATGATCAGTGCGAGCAGATACGTGTTCATTTTCTGTTTTCCTCCAGCATGATACTGATTGTATACCTTTCAATGTCGAATTAAGGAACGATGAGGGAATAGTCTTGTCAATTACATTCTTATCAACATAAAGTTCGTCAATCGGCTCCGGTTTTCACGAATCCGATCCGGCCGGTTCCCGCTGAAACGTTGTTGAATAAAAAGAAAGAGAAATCCGATGAAAAATATTCTGGCACTATTGCTTACAGCTATTACTTTGCAGGGGTGCGCCGGTCGTCCCGCTGAGGAGACTCCCGCGGCCAGGAGGAATTCCTATCTCGATTATTCCGGCCGCGACGATGTGCTGAGCGGCGGCGTCAGGCTGATTCCGATCACCACGCCGAAAGGCAGGTTCAACGTCTGGACCAAACGGATCGGCAACAATCCGTCGGTCAAATTGCTTCTGCTCCACGGCGGGCCCGGCGCAACGCACGAATACTTCGAAGCCCTCGACAGCTACCTCCCCGGCGCCGGAATCGAATACTACTACTACGATCAGCTCGGTTCGGCCTACAGCGATCAGCCGAAGGAGCCGGATCTGTGGGATATTCCACGCTTCGTCGACGAGGTCGAACAGGTGCGGCAGGCGCTCGGGCTCGACAAAAACAACTTCTACCTGCTCGGACATTCCTGGGGCGGAGTGCTGGCCATCGAGTACGCACTCAAACACCAGCAGCACCTCAAGGGGCTGATCATCTCGAACATGATGGCGAGCGGACCGGCGTACAACGAATACGCAAACAAGGTCCTCATGCCGGAGATGGATCAGAAGATTCTGGCCGAGGTCAAGGCGCTCGAAGCCAGGAAGGACTACGCGAATCCGCGGTACATGGAGCTGCTCATTCCGCTCCATTACGAAAAGCACATCCTGCGCATGCCGGCTGCGGAGTGGCCCGATCCGCTCAACCGCGCGTTCAAACATCTCAACCAGAACATCTACATCCCGCTGCAGGGGCCGAGCGAGCTGGGCCTGAGCGGCAAGCTGCTGACCTGGGACCGCGTAGCCGACCTTCCGAAGATCGCCGCTCCGACGCTGGTCATCGGCGCGAAGTACGACACGATGGACCCGGCGCACATGGAGATGATTTCGAAAAAGGTCCGGAATGGCCGTTACCTGTTCTGCCCGCAGGGCAGCCATATGGCGATGTATGACGACCAGAAGACCTATGCAGAAGGCCTGATCAAATTCATAGGCGATGTCGACGAGGGGAGTTTCAAGCCGGCTCGATAGTTATCATGCCGTGCTAATCATTGAGAGCTTTTTACAAGGGCCTGAAGGTTGCAAGGAGATTACGCTGTCCGGCATGGGCAATGGCTGATGGCCGTTATCATTCAGTTGCTTGCGCTCAGGAAAAATACTGTTGACCGGATGTGACGCTCAAAACATGATCGGCCGTTGAACAGCACGGATCTTCGCACAGAAGCCGTCATCATCGGTTACATCATTACAGGAGCAATCATGTCCACACCCCAAAAACCTGCATATATCTCCGATCTCGAAGCCGTCTACGGCGCTCCCAGCCAGTCCGGTTTCGGCAGCGCCGTCTTCCTCGATCAGGCCGCCTCGGCCGCTGATCTGGAAAAGAAGGCGCTCGAAAGATACAAGTACTTCGTCGGAAAAGGATGGACCAGCGAAAGGGAATCGGGCTGGATGTCAGCCTGGAAGAAGGTCTATGAACGCCCCTCAGGCGCCAAAGGCGACATCGTCAGCGAACTGAAGGCGATCACGGATGCCGATGCGAGGAATTCGATTCCGATGATCCTCGATAACATCAGCGATCCCGCCGCCGGACAGAAGGCGCTCTCAGCCGCTTACGACGATCCGTCGGTCTCCGATCTGAAAGTCTACAATCTCGGCGACGGCGGAGCGATGTCGGGCGTGCTGGTCGCCGGCAGACGGTCGAACGGAGAGGCGGCGCTGCTGGTCTTTCTGCTCGATTGATCCGACAGTCGGCGAATAAAAAAAGAAGGGCCGGAAGGTATGTCCTCCGGCCCTTTCCTGTGATTGAACAATTGTCTCTCAGCAGCCGGCCGGGAAGACCGGGATGCCCAGGCCCGCCTTGGTCAGCGTCAGCTTGTGCATATTGGATGCGCCGTTGTAGGCGCTCGCCTGACTTCCGGCGTTCCGATTGAGATTGATCGTCGCGCCGAGCAGCCCTCTGTCGGCTGCCGCCCAGAACTTCATCCAGCCGCTTCGGCCGCTCGGAATGAAGGTCTCGAACCGCGGAACCGTGCGCGGCTCGGTGTTGCTGACCGAAAACGCCTTCTGGCATCCGCCCGTGAGCGTGAAGCTGAGCACGTTCTCCGCGTCGTCGTAGAGCAGGCCGAAGATCGATCCGATCGTATCGCCGCTGATCGCGATCGTGCCTCCGACCCGGTTGATGATCACAAGCGTGTCATTGCCGTCCGTACGGCTCGGGATATTCGAGACCGCCAGAACTCGCGGCACCATGTTGTAGAAGAAGCCGTCGAACGGAACGAATGCCGTCGTTCCGTCATTGAGGATCGGAACCGTCTCATTGGCGACCGCCGCGAAGGCCTCTGCGCCCAGGTTGCCGAAATGCCCGCTGGCCAGTTTGATGAACTCATCCCCGATCAGATAGTTGAATTTCCGGGGGATTCCCAGCCTGTCGGTGGCGATCGCGATGATATATCCCTTGAATCCCGGATCGAAGTCCGACGTCAGAAATGTCGCCGTCTGATTGGCGGTCAGACAGATGTAGGCATCAGCCACCGAGCAGCTGTCGGCCACGAAGAACAGATGGACATAGACCGACTGACTGTCGTTCGTGTTGGTGATGTTGATACGAGTGTTGTCGGTGTTGCTCGCCGTTGCGCTCGACGAATAATAATTGTAGTAGAGAACGGATCCTGCCTTCTGGTCGCTGACTTCCGATCCGGCGGGAAAAGGCGCACCTGGATCCGCTGCTTTAACGGACATCGTGATCAACAGACAAATGAATATCGCCTTGATCGATGTCATCAGATTGCGTGAGGCTGACATCGCTTTACTCCTTGTTACAGCTGTTTTGAATGTAAAGATCATTAGACCGGATTGACACACGGCTGGAGGAGTGAGGTGCAGTTATCCGATCGACTGTATTGATCCGGTTTGGCGCGGGGCTGATTGAGCGAAGACACAGCAGTTCTTTTGGCACCCAATCCGTCGGCATTATCGCACTTCAACATCAGCCGATCAACGATATTAATCTTTGCGCGGGCATGGATATGTTGTTTTCATATTTTATAATACGAAAAAATGCGCAACGGGATTGTCAGGCAGTGCCTGTCGGACATATAAGAACGTCAGGAAGTCACCCGAAAGTAATCAAACCGTCAATCGTAAAAAATACCAAAGGGGTCATCGATCATGGAGAGAAGAGACATATTGAAGGGCGCCGGAGCGGCGCTGACCACATCGATATTCACCGGCCGTGTGAGGGGGGCGAACGACCGGATAGCAGTCGGTCACATCGGGCTGGGAGCGATGGGATCGAGCAATCTGGGTCACGCGATGAGGACGCCGGATGTGCAGCCCGTAGCGGTCTGTGACGTCTACAAGCCGACGCTTGATAAAGCCGTGGCGGCGGCGGCGAAAGGCGGATTCCAGGTCAAGGCTGTCAGGGATTTCAGGGAAGTCCTGGCGGACAAGTCGATCGATGCGGTCTGCATCTCGACGCCGGATCACTGGCATGCCTATATGTCGATCGAGGCATGCAAGGCGGGCAAGGATGTCTTCGTCGAGAAGCCGGCATCGGTCTACGTTGACGAAGGCAGGCTGATGGTCGAGGCGGCGCGGAAGCACAAGCGAGTTGTGCAGGCTGGAACGATGCAGCGTTCGGGCGGTTACTTCAAGAAAGCCGCAGAGATCGTCAAGAGCGGGATGATCGGGGAAGTGACCTTCGTCCACACCTGGCAGGCCGGAGCGACGAAGAAGGAGCGGTGGGGCAATCCTCAGGATGGCCCGGTGCCGGAAGGTCTGGACTGGGATATGTGGCTCGGGCCGGCGCCGAAGGTCCCGTTCAACCTCAACCGCTGGGGAGTGACGGTGACGACTTTCCCGACATTCAGGTATTTCTGGGACTATGCCGGCGGAGCGATGACCGACTGGGGAGTCCACCTGATCGATCCGGTGCATCAGTGCTACGATGAAGCGATGCCGACCTCGATCTCGGCGATGGGCGGCAAGCTCTATGTGACCGACAACTGCGAGACGCCCGACACCATGCTGGCGACTTTCCATTATCCGAAGTTCCTGCTGACCTACGAAAGCCGGACCGCCAATCCGATGCAGATGTTCGGCCAGGGAGCGGCGACAGCGATCCACGGATCGGAAGGGACTCTGATCGTGCGTCGCGGCGGGTGTTACGTCATTCCCAACAACAATTCGACGATCACCTCGCTGACCTTCGAGAAGGATCAGGCGATGAACGAGATGAATCAGCCGCACTGGAGGAACTTCATCGAATGCGTCAAGACGCGCGAGAAGCCGATCAGCGACATCGAGACCTGCGTCCGGTCTTCGACCGT
>CALBSU010000196.1 GCA_937967285.1 uncultured Acidobacteriota bacterium | reverse complement strand
CTTTCTACTTTTTACTTTCTACTTATTTCTTTGTCTCAGCACCTCAAACAGCACAACGCCGGCGGCGACGCTGACGTTGAGCGAGTTGAGATGGCCGTGCATCGGAATCGAGACCACGGCGTCGCAACGTTCGAGGACGAGTCTGCGGATTCCCTTGCCCTCAGAGCCGAAGACGAGGGCGACGGGCGAAGTCAGATCGAAATCGGTGTAGGATGTCTCGCCGCCGCCCTCGACGCCGATTACCCAGATGCCTCGCTCCTTGAGCGAATCGATCAGCGGTACGAGATTGGTCACGCGCGCGACGCTGACATATTCGACTGCGCCGGCGGAGGTTTTGGCGACAGTTTCGTTGAGACCTGCGGCGCGATGTTCGGGTATGAAGACGCCGTCGACGCCGGCGCATTCGCAGGCTCGGAGCACTGCGCCGAGGTTGTGCGGATCTTCGACGCCGTCGAGCAGCACCAGCAGCGGGACTCCGGCGATCGAATCGAGGATTGCATCGGGATCGGCATATTGGCGGTTTTCGCGGACGAGAACCGCCACCACTCCCTGATGGTTGGCGCCGCGCGTCAGCTCATCCAGCGCGCGCCGGTCCCGGCGCTCGATCCTGACTCCGGCCCGCCGCGCCTCCTCAACCAGCTCGTTCAGCCGCGACTGAGCCGCGCCGGCCGCCACCAGCACCTTCTGTATCGATCTCCTTTTCGCCCTCAATGCCTCGAGAACCGGCGATAGACCATATATCTGATTCATATTATTATCATTTCCTGTTTGCAGGAATTATAGACGAATTATCCGATGAGGGAAGGTATGCTTCGAAGAGTGCTGATAATCGTGATCATGACGGCCGGTGCCGGTCTGGGGTGCGCCACCGGCGGATACGAGGTCGCAACTCTTCAGGGAAAGACAGTGAAATATCCGTCCGTGATAGCCGATGACGGAAAACGCCGTCAGGCTGCGATCGAATACTGGAACGCGTTTCTGAAGGAGCGCGGTCTGCCCGAGACGCCCGCCGACCTCGAACCGGTGATCGGCACTGTCCGCGCCCTTCCGGCGCCTCTTGCCGCCAGGATCAGCATAACCGGAAATCAATCGAAACTGACGCCGCTCGAGGCCCGTGAGGCGCTGCGTAACTTCATCGACAGTCATGCTGTGCTTTTTTTCGGCGAGAATCTGCCCGGCATCACGCCGCACAAGCTGCTCTCGCTGACATCCTTCTCGGAGGATGGAAATTTCTACCGCGCAACCTTCATGCAGAGAAACTATCCCTTCGAGATCGCCAACGGCTACGGCGTGATGACGGTCGCCTTGAGCCGTCAGGGAGCGCTGCTCCAGCTCAGCAGCCGGCTCATCCCGTCGGTGACTCTGCCGACCGCGCCCCAGATCGAATCATCCAGGCTGATCGAACGGCTGAACGGTCGCGTCTTCACCTACAGCACCATCGCCGGCCGTAGCCAGACCTGGAAGGCCGAATCCCCCGGTACCGTCGGCAAACCCGTCGTTTACCCCCTACAGCAGCCGTCCGGCCTTGAAATCAGGCTCGCCATCCCGGTCGAAGTCGGGCAGGGCATGACCTGGACCGTCTTCTTCGACGCCGTCGACGGGCGAGAAATTGACGTCAGGCAGAATTTCCAGTCCTGATTTGGAGTGCGGCGCCGCTCTGAGC
>CALBSU010000195.1 GCA_937967285.1 uncultured Acidobacteriota bacterium | reverse complement strand
CCTGTTCCCGCGATCGTCGTCACGTTCCGGTTCGGGTCGATCCTTCGAATGCGATGATTGCCATAGTCGGCGACGATGATGTTGCCCGCCGAATCGACAGCAACTCCGGCCGGCCCGAAGAAACGCGCCAGATCGCCCGGCCCGTTGGCAAAGCCTGATGCTCCGCCGGCAATCGTCGTAACCTTTCCGTCAGGCGTCACTCGGCGTACCCGGGCGTTTCTGAAATCCGCGACGATGATGTCTCCCGCGGCGTCGATCGCGATCCCGAGCGGAGCGTTGAACCTTGCCGTCACCCCCTGCCCGTCGGCATATCCGGGCGATGAGATTCCCGCCACGGTCGTCACGTAAAGCGTGGTCTGAGCGCTGCCCGGCCGCAGCGCGAATATCAGCCCGATCGCCAGCGAGACCAGCAATACGAGCGGCGTGCGCAGCCGCAAAAGGTCGCCGATAACCGACCACATTTCCTTCGCCACACGTCGCGGTGCTTGTTTCATCGCCATCTTTGCAGTAAATATCCTCTGAGCCCTGATTTTTGACCCTGCTGCCGTTTTTTACAGATCGGTCAGATTGCGGATCGTGTCGCCGGGTTGCCTGTCCGGGACATCCATCTGAAATTGACGGCTGCCGGACTCCGGTCGACACAATGGCTATCGGAACAATAAAATCACCTGAATATGCTGAATCTCCGACATCTTAGCGCGATCTTCATCATTATGGCCCTGCCGGGCGGCGCCGTCCAGGCGCAGCGCGGTATCGAAACGGCCCGCGAACCCGTCATCAAGCTCATCCGCTCGAGCGGCGCCGAGACCGTCGGCGTCGCGGCGTGCGACCTCGAGACGGGCCAAACCCTGCTTATCGACGAACGGGCCGGCCTTCACGCCGCCAGCACCATGAAACTGCCGGTCATGATGGAACTCTTCCGTCTGGCCGAGCAGAAGAAGCTCGATCTCAACGGAGAGATCGAGGTCCGCAATACCTTCTCGAGCATCGTCGACGGCAGCCCGTACAGCCTGACCAGCAGCGACGACAGCGACGAAACAGTCTATGCGCGCATCGGCAAGGGAATGAAGGTGATCGATCTGATCGACCGTATGATCACCTGGAGCAGCAATCTGGCGACCAACCTGCTGATCGAAAAAGCCGGAGCCGACAACGTGAACCGGCTGATGCGACGGCTCGGCGCAAATGATATTCAGGTCCGTCGCGGAGTCGAGGACATCAAGGCTTTCCGCGCCGGACTCAACAACACGACGACCGCGCTCGACCTCATGATCCTGCTCCGCGCGATCGCCGAGAACCGCTTCCTGACCGCCGAATCGAATTCGAGAATGGTCGAGATCCTTTCAGCGCAGCATTTCAACGACGGAATCCCCGCCGGATTGCCGGCCGGCACTCGCGTCGCGCACAAGACCGGCAGCATCACGCGACACGATCACGACGCCGGCATCGTCTACCCGCCCGGCAGAAAACCCCTCGTCCTAGTTGTCCTGACAAAAGGTATCGATGATCACAAGGTGAGCAGCCGCCTCATCGCGGATATTTCGAGGGCCGTTTACGGAGCGCTCGCTCCCGCCGGAAAGTGACGACGAATTGGTTCATCCTTCAGAAAAGTTTTGCCTTTTCCCTCCGAATTAACTACATTACCGGTAATGATCTATCGCTTGCCCGCGTCCCCGCGCCGGCAAGAATCCGGAAACCTGCCCCGCTGCCCGACCAGACTGGATGATGGAGATGATCGGCAGAACTATCGGAAATTACAGGATCGTGCGAGAGCTGGCGCGAGGCGGCATGGGGACCGTCTATCTCGCCCGTCACCAGCACCTGCCGCGCGAGGTCGTGGTCAAGTCGATACTGCTCAGCGCGTTTCCGGACTCGGTCCAGTCCCATCTCAAGGCGCGCTTCAGGCGTGAAGCCTATATCCAGTCACAGCTCGATCATCCGAACATCGTCCGGGTCTTCGAGTTCTTCACGCTCGACGACAACTATTACCTCGTCATGGAGTATGTTCCCGGGATCACCCTCAAGGATCTGATAGCGCGGCAGGGGATCCCGACGCATGCCCACGCGACATATCTTTGCCGGCAGGCCCTGAGCGCGCTCGATTACGCCCACAATTTCAGTTATGTCGACGAAGCTGGCGGGCGCAGCAGGGGATTCATCCACAGGGATATCAAACCCGCCAACATGCTCATCGGCTCCCGCGGGCACCTCAAACTGACCGATTTCGGCATCGTCAAGGTCATGGGCGAGGATGAGTTGACCGAGAGCGGATTCCAGCCCGGAACGGTCGAGTATATGTCGCCTGAACAGTTGCTCGGCAATGAGGTTGATGAGCGGTCGGATATCTATTCGGTCGGCGTTACCCTCTACGAAATACTGACCAGTCGCCTGCCATTTCCGCGGTCAGAGACCGGTTCCGACTGGCAGGTCAGAAAAGGTCATATCGAACTGATCCCGCCCGCTCCCTCCGATCTGCGCGGCGATATCCATCCGAAGCTGTCCGATATCGTCATGAGGTCACTCGAAAAGGCGCCCTCGGCACGGTTCCAGACGGCCGGAGAATTCCTCGGGGCCCTGATCGATTTCGAGAGGGTGACCAATCCCCGGCATCAGCCCGGCGTATCACGAGTGCAGGGTTCCGGATCGGCGGAGCTTCCTCCACGATTTACCGGGGCGCTCTCCTCCGACCTCGCTGAGACAACCGGCGATCAGATCGCTATCGATTCGGCGATCACGATCCCGCTGGAAACACTGATCGACAGGACGACCGGTGACGAGTTTCGGACCAGGGAGGCAGTTACTCCGGAAGTGCCCGTCACTCATCCGATGACCGGCGACGAGCCGGTTCAGGACCGTCGCAAGGTCTACATCTCTGTCCCCGGAGCACGGCCGAAATCCCGATGGCCTCTGGCCGGCACGCTGATCGCGATTATCGCTATCGTCTGTGCCGCCGGCTATTATCTTCTTTCCGGCGCGACCAACGACAAGATCGAACGGACATCCGTCTCGGTGCAGGCGCCCGCATCCAGACCTGAACCGATTGCCTCGCCGGAAGTTACTGAGTCGCCTCAGCCGCCCGAACAGACCGGCACGCGAACCGACAGATCTTCGCTCATTGCCGCGCGCCGTGCGGAAGGGGAAGGGGATTACCGGCGGGCTGTCAATGCCTACGAGGACTATCTGAGACAGAACCCGACCGCGATCGGGTCTCAAAGGATCGCGGACCGTCTGGTCACGCTGCGCCAGTATCAGGGGCTGATCTCGGCCGCAGAGTCCGCCATCGCGAACCGGCGTTTGATCGTCGCCCGCAAGCAGCTTTCCGAGGCGCTCAGACTGGTTCCTGAGTCGGCGCCTGCCGCCGAGCGATTGGCCGAGGTCGAGAATATGATCGAAATGGCCCGCGATCCCGCGAATCGCGGCCATCGACCCCGGACTGCACCCTTCAGAAAGCGGATGAGAGCGCCATGAGTCGAACCGGCGCCGCCTTTCGTTTTGCGTTTTACCTCGTAATTATTTAGAGTAATTCCGGTTCTACTCCCGGTGGCCGCCTCCCTCATGCGGTGAATCATCTTGTTGCGTTACTCCTTCCGATCCTGAAGCCGGTATAGGTGCGCTTTTGCCGGAACCATTTTTCAGGGACGGTATCAGAAACAGATGTCGATAAGAATTATCGGTAATTATCAGATTCTGGACGAATTCGAACACGGAGTTCTCGGGCCGCTTTATCGCGGACGCCATGTCGGTCACAATACCGAAGTCGTGGTTCGCGAGATAAATCTGGCACGGTTTCCGGTCTCGACGCGCGTTCAATTGAAGTCAAGGTTCCGTCGCGAGCTCTTCGTCCACGGTCAGCTCAATCATCCGGCCATCGCGCGCGTTTATCAGTCCTTCGTCAAGGGCGATAACTACTACATCGTCAGTGAATACGTCCCGGGCATGAGCCTGCGGGATCTGCTCATTCGACAGGGGCTGCCGACCGCTCCGCAGGCGCTCTATATCTGCAAACAGGCGCTGACTGCCCTCGATTATGCGCACACAGCGGTCTGCCTGGACGAGTCCGACGTTCGCCGGACGGGAGTCATCCATCGCGACATCAAACCGTCCAATCTCGTCATCGACGGCCAGGGACGGCTCAAGATCACCGATTTCGGAATCGTCAGGATGCCGGATCGACAGTCCCTCGCGCCGCCCAGTTTTCAGCCCGGCACTCCGGAATACATGCCGCCCGAGCAGTTGCGCGGCCTGGAACTCGACGCCCGTGCGGATATCTACAGTCTCGGCGTCACCTTCTACCAGGTCCTGACGGGTCATCTGCCATACTCGAGAGCGTCTAGGGACGCGGATTCCGATCAATTCCGCATACAGGCGATCGATCAGGATCCGCCTTTGATCAGCGACATCAGATCGGATGTCGATCCGTCGCTGGCTTCGATCTTTGCGCGGGCGATCGCCCGCAACCCGGGCAGCAGATTCCAGACCGCGGCCGAATTCCTCCTCGCCATCAGGCAGTTCGAGCGTCTTCATAATCAGGTCGAATCGCCTTCCAAGCCGTTTTCGGCCAGACAGTCGGCCCCGCTCAAGCAGAGCTCCGGGAGAACCGCGCAGCAGGGCGATCAGCCGCCTTCAAAGCCTTCGCAGGCCGTCACACAGGGGCGCACGACGCTTCCGGTTCCGGCGACTGGTCAGCACGTCGAACCGCAGAAACGGGATTCCGGCGGCCTCGATGGCCGGCGAGTCACCTCGCCGCTGCCGAGGCCTTCCGAGAGCCGGAGAGGGCGTGAAAGCGGCCGTCTTGAAAAGTTGTCCACAGCCCAGGCCGATAAGGATCAGTTCTTCATCGGCGAAACAGGATCACGGAGCCGCGCGGGATGGGTCGTTGCCGCCGCATTGATAGCCGTCGCCGTCTTCGCAGGGTTCTATCTCTTCCTGAATCGGGGAAGCGAGCCCCCGATCCAGACTCCGACTGCGAACATCTCATCGGCTTCCGCCGCTGTCGATGAGCCGACCCTCGAGCAGGCGCCGCCCGCTACGCCCAATGCCGATGCCGTTGCCTACCTCCAGCAGGCGCGCGATGCCGATCGCGAGGGAAAATTCAATACCGCCATCAATCTCTACGATGCTTACCTGCGTATCGCGCCGGATTCCGCGGATACTGCGTCCGTCGCCGATCAGGCGGACAAACTGAAGAAATTCGTTGCCCATCTGAATGCCGCCAGATCGGCCTTCAATCGGCAGGACTACAAAACCGCCAGGGACAGCTATTCCGAAGCTCTCAAGCTGCGCCCCTATTCCCGGCTGGTTCAGAACGGAATCGCTGAGTGCGACGCACGCATGGCTCAGGATTCATCGCCCGACGTCTCAACGCGTCCCCGCCGCGCATCGGCGCCTCCGACTGCGAATTGATTCGAAAATAAAAAGCCCGCCGGAACTTTATCAGTCCCGGCGGGTAAATGGACGTTACATAGCATCAATTACTGCTCTTCTGCCGTGGTTGTGGTGGTGGAAAAATCGTTTAAGACCAGAGCCCGTCTCTCACCCTGAACCATCAGGCCGACCAGCTTCCTGCCGCCATCGACATCCTTGAGCGAGATCGCGGTGTGGCGCGACTTCATCTCCCGCTCGACCACCTGGCCCTTGACCGTCGCGATCACATTGCCGTTCTCGATTAAGGACATCTCTCCCGTCTCGAAGTCGACCTTCGCCCGGTAATCACCCTTCCGAACCAGCGTGTTGTTGACCATCACATCGGACGACAGCGTCACGTCGACGCTCTTCTTCTTTCCCTGGGCGAGTCCGGTTAATGAAATCGAACCCACCATCATTAACGCCGCGATCATATAAACAACTGACTTCTTCATCTATCCCTCCTTCACCTGCGACCTCGTCGGGTCTCTGTTGATATCTTTGTTGTTTTCGGAAGCTGTTTCAAAATCAAAATTCATCCCAGCAGCTTCCTTCTTTCGTCTCACGCCAGCATCTATGGCAATGGCCGTGCCGAAAGTCTAAGTGTTGCAAATAATATGGATAGAGTGCTCCGGGCGGTCCCGGGAGCGGCTTTCAAGTGACGAATTTGACCATTGATGTGACATGCTGCGACAAAAGAGCAACCTCTCAATCCTGACAGACGTTCGCCGCAACAGTTTTTCAAACATTCCTCCCGGTTCGTGAACTATTCGCAAGATTCCGCACGGGTTTGAGTGACTCTTTCTGCGTCCTTTGAGACATTAATGATCATTCGGACGCTGGACGACACGGTTTTACCGCTCAGGCGCCTGTTATTCATTCATTGAATACAGTATTTAGTTGTTCAAATAATTATGGTACTATCCGTGGTGTTAAAGTCGCAGCGAAGACCCGACCTGCGAGAACATATGGAGCAATAGCGTATGTCCCTGGGAAGAAAGGTACTCTTATTAAACGCTACTTATGAGCCGCTCAGCGTGGTGACGGCTCCGAAGGCGCTGACGCTCGTCTGGCGTCAGGTGGCTGAGGTTCTCGAACTCGACGAGGGGAATGTGCTCCGTTCGCCGAGATTCGTATTCGACGTGCCGTCGGTCATCCGCCTGACTCATTACATCGACATCCGCTCCCGGCAGAACCGCGTCACCAACCGGCATCGCATCCTGGCGCGGGATCACTACCGCTGCCAGTACTGCGGATTGAAGGGGTCCGTCTTCGATCTGACGCTCGATCACATCCTGCCGCGTTCGCGCGGAGGCCGTACTCTCGCCGAAAACCTGGTCACGGCCTGCAAGGACTGCAACAACCGCAAGGGCAACCGGACTCCCGAGGAGGCCCGCATGCCGCTGCTGACCAACCCGAGCGCGCTCTACTACGGGCTCGAACGCCTGGCTCTGCAGCGCGCCGCCGACGCGCGCCCCGAGTGGAGGAAGTACCTCTTCCTCGAAAACGCCCACGAGATCGAACAGACCGCCTGAGCCCATTGGAGCGCGGACCTCCTGTCCGCATGGCACACAAATAGCTGAATTCATGAAGCAGGGATGTCCGCGCTCCGGCAGATCCGTGCTCCCGGTCTGGAAATATTGGATTGAGTCTTTATTACATTTAACTGTGTGTCCAGGGTAATGATGATTCCACACAGGCAGAGCTATCCTCCGGATAAGCAGGAGCAGGCGAATCAGACTGTGCTCGAACAGGCTGAGTCTATGTCGACGGAATGGGCAGCTGTGTAAAGGACTCAAAGTGACGGATCAGTCAGCTTGAGCTCGGGAATCCAGGAAAAATCTTCAATGTTATGAGTTGCAAGAGTCAGATCGTGGACCAGAGCCGTTGCGGCAATAAATGAATCTCCAAGAGTCATTTTTCTGATTTGCCTGAGGCGTATCGCTTCCTCGATGACCGGCGATGTTATGTGAAGTATATTGGCAATGGAGAAGAATGATTCGAGCAGCGACCGCTCATCATCTCGAAGTTTGTGATAGCCGAGGACTTCGACCTTGCTTATAACAGAAATACAGGTTGTGGTGGACCGAATAAATTCACGGATTTTATCGCCGCCAGGCTGTGCTCCGTATATCAAAAGGTTGCTGTCAATCAATGTCATCAATTACGTCCAGGCATTGATCGATCTTGCCTGATCTCTCGCTGCCATTCTGAATGATCCTTTATATCGGATAGCGAGTTCAATTCG
>CALBSU010000194.1 GCA_937967285.1 uncultured Acidobacteriota bacterium | reverse complement strand
CCTACCAGGTCGTCCGCGGCGGCTCGTTCGATTACCCCAAAGAGTTCGCCATGACTACCACCCGCGTCTGGGCGCGCCCGACCGACAAGGGCCCCCGCCTCGGCTTCCGCTGCGCCGGCGATCCGAAAAGATGAAACATTAAAGTCCTTGATAACCCGCAAAAAATCCATATAATCCAGACAGTTGCGAACGAAAGTTCGACTGCTGTGCATCGGCGAACCCCACGTCGATCAGAAATTCCAAGGTGCCGAAAATCGATGGTGAATGGTGCTGTTTCAGGATGGGAGAGGACCGTTTCGGGCACGTAATGCAATACTGATATTCTCATAACTCACTGGATCGGCCCGATCCGAGAACTCCGGAAAAAATCAGCTTGAAGCAGGGAGGTAATCCGTCAGGAGAGGTGTGCCTGGATGGCGCCGGCGATTTTGACCCGGCTGGAAGAGGCTCAGGCACCAGTGAAATTCTTCGTCTCTTCCAGCCGGGTATCCGAAGATGGCAACGGATCAGGGGTCATCGCCATCATCGGCCTCGAGGGGGGTCGGTTAATAGGTGGCGCGAGTGGTCCCCCAACCGTCTCGCGCCGAAGAGCATTTACTGCATCTTTGTTGCTCTCCGTCGATATAGACGTTTGATCGATTCGATTTTTGTCCGCCATGATGACTTTCTGCGAATTAATCAGCGGGGCTCATCAGGCGCCTCGCTCCAAACGATTCAGAGTGCATACGGCACTCGGTGTCAGTCCTCAAATAAAAAAAGCGGGAATGGTTGTTGAGACCATCCCCGCATCAAGTGGGAGTGTGTTTTAAGTGAGTCCTCGCCAGATATAGACGATGACGAGTGCCGGAATTTGTAAAGAAATCGCGAAGGCGGTAAGGGAGATTTAGCCGCAAAGGCCGCGAAGGTGGCAAAGATTATCATTGATATCAATGTCCGGATTATTTCCTATTGGTAGTTTTCCGAACATTGATTCCAATAATCCTCTTTGCCCCCTCTGCGGCTAATTTTCCTTTGCCACCTTCGCGATTTCTTACGGTTATTACCTGACGCTGAAATCCATCCAGGCCTCGGCGTGTCCATACTTCTTCTTCGCCAGTGAGTCGGTGACGATGAAACGGAGGAGGTAATCTCCGGGCGGGAATCCGTTCAGTTTCAGTCTGCCGATATAATCGAAACGTCTGGGATCGACGCCCTGCGACAGCGAGAGTTTGCGGGCAGGGAACTCGTGAATGCGTTTTCCGTCGGAATAGATCTCTGCCTGCACTGTGATTGCAGGCTGGCCGGTCTTCTTGTCCGTCGTCGCGTTATAGATTGCCGCGCCGTACTGGACCCAGCCCGTGCGTGGGAACTGGCGGACGTAGGGAGTGGCAGATTCGATCCCGATTGAGGCTCCGGCCGGACCTGTCTCGTTCAGCGCGGCTCCGGCTGCCGGCGTGGTCAGCACCAGGCCCGAGAGCGCAAGCTGTTTCCTGTTCAGATCGGGGACCTGAATGAACTGTCCGGCTGCGCCAGTCTGTCCCGATGCGTCGTCCCTGAGAATGGCGCGGAACTGATAGGAGCCGGGTTTCTTCACCTTGAAGTCTCTGTGGTAGGAGAGTCCCTCGGCGAGAACCCGCCTGTATTTTTCCTCATCGAAGCTGAGGTTGATGCGGTGCGCTGTCACATCTGCGGCGGCGCCCGTCTCGTCGAAGGCGAAGGCGGCCAGATCCAGCTTGAGCAGCTTCTCGCCCTTTTCGCCGTCCTGAAATTTGAGTTTCGAGCAGTCGATGTGGAAGAGCGTCCGGATGATCGGTCCGGTTTTACTGGAATTGAAGAAATAGGGCGTCATGCGGATCGGCAGGTCCCGGCGGCCGAGCGGATCGAGCAGGCCCGAGAGCAGTTGCTCGCCGCGCGTCTCCGGTTCCTTCGGCTTCTCCTCCGCCACTCCGAAAAAGCCCGCGCGCGCCCGCACCGTCAGGCCGGGGCGTTTGACCTTTACCTTCAGCTTGTGGAACTTCCGGTCGAATGTCTCGTCGTCGGGATCGAAGCCGAGCAGGTAGTAGCTCTGCTGGTCGTAGAGCGCCTCCTGAATCCCGATGTTCAGATCGTTGGTGTCCCTGACGACGAAGCCGCCGGTCTGTTTCGAGAGGTAGACGGGGCCTTCCAGCGCCTCCTGAGCGGCGTCCATCGCATCGGCGTATGAGCTGGCCGACGGACGCCCGCCGGTGTCGGCACCCGGCATGTACGACTGCAGCCCCTTGGCGTCCATCGAATAGACGACGACGCCCGATCGGCCCGCCTGGTCGATCAGGTTCTGCATGTAATTGAGGATCAGCTGAGTCGTGTTGTCGTCGTTCCCGCGACTGTTGATCCGAAAACCGTCCGACATCAGGATGACGCTCTTGCGCCCGGGCAGTGAGCGCAGCCCCTGCATGACGAATCCGACCGTGCCGAGCGTGCCGGTCGTGAACGACGTCTCCCGGAACTCCTCGAACAGATCCAGCGTCGACTGGTTGTCGGCGGCATCCTGGCTGACCTCCGCGCTGCTGTCGGCGTATCCCGGCATCATGTCGCGACTCAGCGGATTCCACTTCAGACGCTCGATCGCGGAGTAGAGCACGCGGTTGTCGCTCGTAAACTGCTCGAGCATCCCCAGCCCGTTGCCCGTCCGGATAATGGCTACAAGATCGCCCTCCTGCATCTGCTCGGCCACGAACTTGCGCAAGGTCTCGCGGACGAACTCAGTGCTCCTGAACGACAGCCCGAGATCGTCGACCACGAACGCGATCGTTCGCTGTACCTCCTCCGGCCTGATCTGCCGTGTCGGCATCGATTCCGGCTGCGCTTCCCGCTTCCCCCTCTTCGGCCGCTCACGCTCGACCGCATTCTTCAGATCGATCCTCGAAAAATAGGTCACCGACTGTCCCACGCCGTCCACTTCGATCTCGAAATCCTCGCCCTTCAGATCCCTGACATGCCTGTTCTTCCTGTCCGTCACCACCACGTCGATCTGGACCAGCTGCGTGTTGATCCGCAGACTCTCCTCCGCCGGCGCTTTCTGCGGATCCTGACCCGCCGTCTGCCCCAGCAGAAGACCGGCAGTGATCAGTATCGCTGTTATTCGCTTGAGCATTTTTCCTCCATGCATGCACGATGCCTCCGCTCCCAGCAGTTAAGACGCTCACCCCTTAATGCCAGTCACGACCGTCATAAGTTCCATATGATTGCGGAATTTCTCATATAAGAAATTGCGCAACTGTTGAATTTTGCTCAGGGCGAGGTGTAGGGAGGTATGTGGGATGAAAATTATGCCAGTCTGTAATTTATTGATATTAAGCAGTTTATGGTTTTATCGCAAATCTTGTGAATTGATGAACAAGTGGCATCGGGATTGCGATAGGGGAAGGTGACTCAGGAAGAGCCTGAGTTGAATGGCAATAATAATGATGAGCGGCAGGAGGCAAATATGCGAGCAGTGAAGTTGATGATAACGGTTCTGGTGCTTTCGGGGATGTTCTGGGTAGGCGAGGCCTCGGCGTATCAGAAGAGCGGAAAGGATTTATACAAGGCGAATTGCAGGGTTTGTCATGGGGTGGATTCGAAGTTCGGCGAGTATTCGCCGATGACCTACATCCAGGATCAGTGGAAGAAGTTCTTCAAGGTGAAATTCGCGTTGACGCATCAGGGCGTGGTGATGCCTGAGAGCGGGAAGCCGCTGATGGAGACGCTGACGCCCGAGCAGATCAAGGTGATCGAGAAGTACTGTATCGACGGAGCGGCGGATTCCGAGCATCCGCAGACGTGCAGTTAGCAAACAGATAATGCGCGGAGACGATCGGTGATCGCCTCCCAGGAGGTCATCATGCGCAATTTATACAGATTCATACTTGCAGTGGTATTGATATCGGGGCAGCTGGTTATGGCGCAGACGCCGCTGCCGCCGGGGATGTCGGGTGGAACGGGACAGAATCCGCAGGGTGAGAACGCGCAGTTGAAGCGCGAGATAGATGATTTGAAGAAGGCGCTGACGCTGCTCGAGGAGCGGCTCAAGGCGCAGGAGAAGAAGCAGCAGGAGATCGAGCCGAAGGCGGACAAGGCCGTAGTCGAATTGAAGGACCTGGACAAGCGGGTCATGAAGACCGAGCGCGACACGGCTTTGCAGCGGATCCGGTTCGGCGGCGACTATCGGTTCCAGGCGCATACGGTTCAGGGCGACATCCCGGCGCATTTCGACGGGATGAAGCTGCAGAACCTGCTGGTCAAGACGATGTTTTCGATGAGCGTTCTGGGCCGGCCGCCGATGAGCATCGACGAGATCAACCAGACAGTACAGTCGAATTACAGCGGCTATCAGTTCTTCACGCAGAACCTGACGTTCGACCAGCTCAAGGGGGCGATGAGTCAGTTTCCGCCGGAGATGCAGCAGCAGCTGTTCGGCATGCTCATGCCGTCGACCTTTGTTCCCGAGTACGAGGCCGACAACAAGATCATGTACACCAACCGGCTGCGAATCAGGCTCGACACGCAGGTGGCGGACAACGTCAGCGTTTCGGCTCGACTGAGCATGTACAAGGTCTTCGGTGATTCGACGGGCGTCCAGGTCTTCAACGGCCAGCCGAACACGATCAGCCTGGACGGGACGACGACCGGCATTCCGAATTCGGACATCGTGCGGGTCGACAGAGCCTATTTCAACTGGACGAAGATCGGCGGCTCGCCGTTCTTCCTGTCGATCGGTCGGAGGCCTTCGACGGCCGGACCGCCGACGAACTACCGCGATGACGAACTGCGCGGGGGAACTCCTTCGGGCGCGCTGATCAACTATCAGTTCGACGGGATGACCTTCGGTTACAACCTGAGCGAAAACACGATCCTCAGGCTCTGTTACGGCGTCGGTTATGAATCGGGCTTCGGCAGCGGCGATACGCTGAGGCTGCCGCAGGACAGGCTGAAGGACGTTCATTTCCTGGGCGCGAACGTGGACATCTGGAACACGGAGCGGACGCTGATTCAGGCGACCGTGGCGCGGGCCTACGACGTGACCGACGGGTTCAACGGACTGATCGTGCTGCCGTCGAATCCTCTGACGGGCGATCCGGTCGGAGCGCCGGTGGTCATGCGTTTCACGCCGTCGGCCAATCTGGGACACATCAACCTGGCGGGGATCAACGTCACCCGGCGGTTCGGGCCTCTCGACACCTTCATCAGCGCCAACTACGTCGGTCTGCGGCCGAATTCGACCACGACGCCGTTCGGCGGACTTGGTTCGGATCCGTTCGAGACGCCGAGCGACCGCAACGGCAGCATGATCTACGTCGGAGTCAGATACAACTTCCCGAACGAGGATCGGACGAAGATCGGGTTCGAGTTCAACCGCGGATCGAAGTACTGGTTCAACTTCTCGCAGGCGGCCGACGACATCATCGCGCCGAAGACCAACGCGCGCGGCAACGTCTTCGAGACTTACCTCACGCATCGCATCAACAACCGCTTCATCGTCAAGGCCGATTGGATCTACTACGATTACATCTATTCGGGATCGGGATGGCATCTCGGCGCGCCGAAGCGGCTCGACTCGTCGCCGATCCTCGGGTTCCCGACCTACAGCAAGGTCTCGATGGGAACGATCGGTCTGGTCACTCGGTTCTAGGGAGAGCGTCATGAAATATCTGGTGATCACAATCTTCGCGGGCTTCGCGCTGATGATGGGGATGGCTTCGGCACAGGAGTACTCGCATCAGAACTACTTCGAGAACTATGAGGGGACGAAGACCTGCCTCGAGTGTCATCAGGAAGCGGCGGAGAACTTCTTTCATTCGCAGCATTATCAGTGGAAGGGGGAGGCGCCGGGCATCGTCAACTCGCGTGGCAGGAAGCTCGGAAAGATCAACACCTTCAACGATTTCTGCACCAGTCCGACGGGCAACTGGATCGGGCAGGTGAAGAATTCGCGTGGAGATGTTGTCAGCAAGGGCTGTTCTACCTGTCACGCGGGGCTCGGCAAACAGCCCGCGGAGAAGATGGATCGCGAGCAGCTCGAGAACATCGACTGCCTGATCTGTCACGCCTCGGGATATCGTCGCGATCTTTACAAGCAGGAGAAGGGGGACTGGGAGTGGCGTCCGATACTGTGGAAGAACCGCGAGGGGCTCAATTCGGTCTCGAAGCGGATCTCGGCGCCGACCCGCGCGATGTGCCTCCGGTGCCATTCGGCATCGGGGGGCGGCCCGAACTACAAGCGCGGCGATCTCGAGTACAAACTGGTCGAGGCCGAAAAGAGCTATGACGTCCACATGGCCTCGGACGGCAGGAACATGCAGTGCGTCAGTTGTCACGCCGGCGAGAACCATCGCGTCAAGGGGCGCGGGACCGATCTGGCCGGGACGGACATACCGGGGCATTCTCTCAGTTGCAGTACCAGCGAATGTCACGGCGAGTCGCCGCACAAGGTGAAGGTGCTCAACCGTCACACGAGCCGCGTCAACTGCACCGTCTGCCATATTCCGTCGTTTGCGCGGACAGATCCGACCGACATGGTTCGCGACTGGTCGCAGACGGTCTACAACGCAGAGACGGATAAATACTCCGCGAAGATCACGCTCGAGAAGGACGTCAAACCGGTCTTCGCCTGGTACAACGGCCGGACGAAGGCGCAGCTTCCCGGCGAACCTGCCTACAGGCTGCCGGACGGAACGGTCGGCATCATGATCCCGCAGGGATCGCGACGCGATCCGAAATCGAAGCTCTTCGCCTTCAAGCTCCACAGGGGGCGCCTGCCGCTGCTCACCGGCCGGAACTGGATCATCCCGATCACGGTCGAGCATTTCTTCTCGAACGGTGAACTGGATGAATCGGTCAGGCTGGCCGCCAGGACCATCTACGGCGTCAATGACGCCAAATTCACCTGGGTGGACACGAAGCGGTACATGGGCATCTTCCACGGTGTCCAGCCCGCGGCGAATTCTCTCAGGTGCCTCGATTGTCACAGCCCGTCAGGGCGCATTGACTGGAAGGGGCTCGGTTATGCAGGAGACCCGCTCGACAACTTGCCCGGATCACGCTCCCGCAAGTAGAATGAATCTTTACGGGGCGGACGGTATGCTTTCCGCCCCTTCTTCATTATCGCTTGACGATCGGAATAAGAGCGTGAAAGAGAACAAAGATAACGATCTCGAGATTTACGAGCGACAGGTCCTGATCTGCAAGGCCTTCGCGCACCCGATCCGGCTCAAGATGCTCGATCTCATATCAGAGCGCGAGATCGGCGTGACGGAGCTGCAGAACGCGCTCGGCATCTCGAAGACAAACGTCTCGCAGCACCTGTCGATCCTCAAATCCGCGGGGGTTCTGATCACGCGTCGCGAAGGCAAGCAGGTCTTCTGCTCGCTTGCTTTTCCCGAAGTCAAGCAGGCCTGCCAGCTGATCCGCAAAGTGCTCCAGTCGCAGATCAACGCCACCCGCCGCCTGATCGATTGATGTTATTACACCAGGAATTTTCGACGCCAAGTCGCCAAGAACGGCCAAGAATAATCAACGCCAAGTCGCCAAGAGCGGCCAAGAATAATCAACGCCAAGGCGCCAAGAGCGGCCAAGAGGATTTTGAAGGTAATGACGCCACAATATTCACCCAGCCAGATAGTTTCCAAAGGGATTTCTACTATCTCTTTAATCC
>CALBSU010000193.1 GCA_937967285.1 uncultured Acidobacteriota bacterium | reverse complement strand
TCCGCGAGGTGACTCTGAACGATGATCAGATGTCGGCATGGCTGTCGACGGGAGGTGACGAGTGATCGACGGGGCAGTTCCGCCATCAGTGCGCGTCGGGCTGGTCTCGAACGCGGAATCCGTCAGCTTCGTGCTGAAGGGCGGATATTCCGACTCGACCGGCGCCGGATTTGAAGACGGACCCTGCATTGCGCGGATTCACGGCGGCAGAACCGTCATCGAATCGGTTCATGGCGAGGTCCGTGAATATTCCGGAACCGTCGATCTGCTCCCGGCCGGCTCACAATCGAGTTTCGTGATCCGCGACATTATGATCGGAATCGACTTTCACTGGGAGCGGAGACAGGATCAGGAGTTTCGCGGCATTCTGAGCCTCGTTCCCGGAGACGACGGACATCTGACCGTCATCAACGTGATCGACGTCGAGTCGTATCTGTTCAGCGTCATCTCATCGGAGATGAGCTCGACGGCGCGACCTGAACTGCTTCGGGCCCATGCCGTCATCTCGCGGAGCTGGCTGCTGGCTCAACTGCCGGACTCGAAGCCGTCATCCGTCGCTTCATCCGCGCCGCCGGCGCCATCCGCCGCTGAGATCATCCGCTGGTACGACCGTGAGAACCACGCGACCTTCGATGTCTGCGCCGACGATCACTGCCAGCGTTACCAGGGCATCACTCGCGCCACCACGCCGGAGGTCTTCGAGGCGGTCGAGCGGACACGCGGCGAGGTCCTTCGCTTCGACGGAGAGTTGTGCGATGCCAGGTTCTCGAAGTCCTGCGGAGGCATGACCGAGGGCTTCAGCGCCGCCTGGGCGGATGTCGATCTACCGTATCTGGCTATCTCATACGACGGCGAGGGAATTCCCGCAGGTTACGCTCTGCCGCTCGATGTCGAGGAGAACGCCGGGCGCTGGATCCGCGGTACGCCACCCGCGTTCTGCAACACGGATGATCCGCTGATCCTCGCCAGAATTCTGCCCGATTTCGACCAGGAAACGAATAACTTCTATCGCTGGCGGGTCAGGATTTCACAGCAGGAACTTCAGCGACTTCTGCTCGACAAGCTCGGCATCGATCTCGGACCGATAACGGCGCTCGAACCTCTCGAACGCGGCGGCTCCGGCAGAATCGTCCGGCTCAGGATCGTCGGCCGCGACCGCTCGATCATTATCGGCAAGGAACTCGAGATCCGCCGCGCGCTCTCGAAATCGCATCTCTTCAGCTCCGCTTTCGTCGTCGAACCCGAGGGAGGCGAGATCCCTGACGCTTTCGTTCTTTACGGCGCCGGATGGGGACACGGTGTCGGACTCTGCCAGATCGGTGCGGCATTGATGGCCGAAAAAGGTTACACTTACAGACAGATTTTGGGGCATTATTATCACCATTCCGTGCTCGAACGGTTATATTGACGATATCGATTATGGGCAACGAATTTTACCAGTTGGATTCGGCGGAGCGCAGAAGGATCCTGGCCGATCTGGGATTCAGTCGTAACGATCTGCGCGTCTGGGAGCACCCCGACGGCAGGGCCGTCGGCGAGGGAGTCATGATCGCTCTGACCGATGACGCCTTCTACAGGTTCATTGGCATCGAAAAGCCTGCGATCGTATACGATGACGGCGATTCGATTCTCGAGATCGATGAACCGACGATAGAGCCCGCAGGCCTGGGAAACCTGACCAGCGACTGAAGCCGCCCCGTCGATCGCGGTACGGCTCTCTGACTTTGGACGCCCGCGTTTGACCGATTAACGGAGAGAAAGATGACCTCTATTGTGCGAAGAACGCTCTTCTTTCTGCTCATCCCGGCAATTATGCTCGCCGCGGCATATCCCGCCGACAGTCAGCGGCCGACCTTCAGACGCGGTCCCAGAAATCCGCGCAACATACCGCCCAACGCGATGCCCAACGGCGAATTCACCTTCGCCAGGCTGAAATATGAATCATACGGGTACGGCGGATGGATGACCGATTACCCCAAAGCCGATGAACAGTTCATTTACGGACTGCGAAGCTGGGTCCGCAGCATCATGCGCATCTCAGACCAGCCCGCTGCCGTTGCACCGACCGACAAGGAGATCTTCCGCTATCCGTTCGTCTACGTCGTCGAACCCGGTCAGATGGATCTCTCGAAGGAGGATGCCGCGGGGCTCCGTGAATATCTTCTGCGGGGCGGTTTCATGATGCTCGACGACTTCTGGGGCGAATACGAGTGGGAACACGTCAGGTCCGAACTGATCAAGATCTTTCCGGAGTACGAGGCCCGTCCGATCCCGCTCGACCATTCAATTTTTCACTGTTACTTCGATATCGAGGAAGTTTTGCAGGTCCCGAATTTCCATAACTACGTCTACCGCGGCAGAACTCACGAGAAAGGCGGCCTCGTCCCCGAGTATCTCGG
>CALBSU010000192.1 GCA_937967285.1 uncultured Acidobacteriota bacterium | reverse complement strand
TGATTTCTGACCACTCCGTCGAAAGTAACGACCGCGCCCGCACCGCCTGTCAGCAGCCGCCGCTCGAGCCCCGTCTTGTCGATCGGCTCACGCGTGATTTCGAAGATATCCATATCATTATTCATGGTTACTTCTCAGCCTCCGGATACGGGCGGGAATACCGCCACCGTATCGCCGTCGTTGAGCGGCGTGTCGCGCCTGGCGTGTTCTTCATTGACGGCGAGCAGGGCGCTGCGCTGGAAACGTTCGAGGTCGGGGAAGCGCGCGAGAATGGCGATCCATGCGTCGGCAGCGAGTGAGCCGGCAGGAAGTTCGATCTCCAGCTCATCGGCGCCGGCCGTCTCGCGACAGGCGCCGAAGAGGAGCAGTTTAACCTTCATGACTCAATATCCTGTAGCAGGGATAACGGAGGATCCGCCGCGGGCCTGGATGTTGCCGGCGACGGGCTTCGAACCGCTGCCGAGATTTTCGTCCTTGCCCCGGAAGCGGAGTGCCTCGACGAGGAAGTTGTCGAAGATCAGCCGGCCGTCGCGGCTCTCGTTGCGGTGCTCCCAGTATTTGTCGGCCTGCCAGTCCTGGAATGACTTTTCGATATGGAACTGGACGCCGTAGATGAGCTGTTCGTCGGTGCGTCGGACCATCATCTGGTATTCCGAAAGGTAGCCTCGGGCGAGATGTCTGAAGCCGCCGGGCAGGCGATCGATCTGGAGTCCGTGATTCTGCCAGACGCGAAGCAGATGCCGGCGCTTGGTGTAACGCTGCCAGCGGGCCACCGGACGATCAGCGATGCCGGAAAATATCGGGTCGGAGAGGTCCGTGATCTTGACGAAACGGTACTGGTATTCGAGCGTCCGGCCCTCGCGTTTCTCCGCCGGCAGTTTATCGTCGAGCGTCACGATTCGCGCGCCGAAGGCCTGTCCGACGAGCTGATGGCCGCCGCAGATCGCCAGCACCGGGACGCGGCAGGTCTTGATGAACGAATTGAAATTCTCGATCAGGTTATCGGCGTAGAGGTCGAAATCCCTGTAGGTGCCGCTGAGGACGATCGCATCCGGGTCGTATTCGGCGATCAGTTCGTCGCCGAGCTCCGACAGATGGACGATCCTGACATCCGGCTGCCGGACCAGCATTCGGACGTTGGACTCGATATTGGCCATCGCCATCGACGCGATCATCCGCTCAAGACGAACCCATTTGCCGGCGTGAAATCCCGGCTCCTGCTGCGCGACGTCCGAGAAATGGCTCTCGTCAGCGATGAGGTTGTCGACCAGGATGACGCGCATCGTCTGAATACGGGGCGTGATCACCTCGTAGACGCAGTAGCGATCACTCCAGGTCTCATTGACAGGCTCATTCTCCACTTTCTAACTCCCGAATCATTATATTCAACCGAATTCAGGGTACAACAATGCGCCCGCGGATGACAGGCGGGCGGGGAAATATGGCGTTTGTCAAACCGGCGGGATTTCCGGTAAAATCGTGGATTCGTGCTCAGTCCGAATTTCAGACCGTGCGGGTCCTGTTAGCGCATGGTCGAGCTGGAGATGTGAATGTCTGATCAGACAGAGATCGTCGTCAGAAGGGCGAGGGTCAACAATCTGAAGAACATAACATTTTCGATTCCGAACGATTCCCTGACGGTGGTGACGGGGGTCAGCGGATCCGGAAAATCGTCCCTCGCCTTCGACACAGTCTATGCCGAGGGACAGCGCCGGTACATCGAATCGCTCTCCGCCTATGCACGTCAGTTCCTCGAACGAATGGACAAGCCGGACGTCGACGAGGTGTTGGGGATCTGTCCGGCGATCGCGATCAATCAGAAGAACTCGACCCGCAATCCCAGATCGACGGTGGCGACGCAGACCGAGATCTATGACTATCTGCGGCTGCTCTATGCGCGGATCGGAGTAACGGTCTGCCGGAACTGCGGCGATCTGGTCCGCCGGGACACGCCGCAGTCGATCG
>CALBSU010000191.1 GCA_937967285.1 uncultured Acidobacteriota bacterium | reverse complement strand
AAAGTAAAAAGTAGAAAGTAGAAAGCGCTTCGTTATCGAACTGGTCCAGTCCGGCTCCGGCATTCTTTCTACTTTCTACTTTCTACTTTTTACTATGTTTCGCCATCTGCTGAACATATACCGCCAGTATCCCGGCGAGAGCGGCGAACCGTACAGTTTCGGGCCCAGACGGTAGAGATCAGCATGGTAGCCGGCGTAATCGTCTCCGGTCTTGGCCTCTCCGTGATAGTTGGTGCAGGCCAGCACCCTGTCGACATTTACGAAATCGAAGTATCTCGATATCCGCGCCCAGTAATCGAAGTCCATGATCAGATGCAGTTGTTCATCGAGGTAACCGACCTTCTCGAATACTTCGCGCCGCCAGAAGATCGCCGGCTGGTGCATCTGATATCCGAACCAGAACTGAAAGAGCCTGAGGCGGTTCTCGTAACGGCCTTCGAGCAGGACCGGTTCACGTCCGTCGTCGAACAGCTTCAGGCAGTGGCCGGCCAGAGCGTAGCGGCCGCTTCCGGTCGCCAGCAGTTCGCCGACCAGAGCGAGCGTGCCCGGCGGATAGTAATCATCGCTGTTGAGCCAGCAGAGCACATCGCCCGTCGCCCGCGCGAAGCCCTTGTTGATCGCGTGGCTCTGCCCGCGATCCTTTTCGCTCACCCAGTACGAGAGCCACGGTTCGTACTTTCTGATCACCTCGACCGAATCGTCGGTGCTGCCCCCGTCGATGATGATGTACTCGAGATTCGGGTAGTTCTGCAGAAGCACCGACCGGATCGTCTGCTCGATGAACCTGCCCTGATTGAAGGACGGCGTGATGACGCTGATCCGGGGCGCATCGGCCTGCGCGGCGACCTGCGGCTCTTCCTCCCACGGCCATCCCGAGCGTCCCGTGGCTGGCAATCGATCCGGTCTCCCGATCATTCCGTCAGCCATCGGTGCGGTACCAGCACTCCCTTGCCGCGCCAGCCGTCGGGATAGAGCCTGCCGGTGCCGTAGAAGTCTCCATCAACGACATCCAGCTCGACCGCGTTCAGAATCCAGTCCTCGACTTCGCGGTTGACCTCGAGAAAGAGCGTCAGCAGGTATTGGTTCTGGCTCAGCGGAAGATTCGGGATGACGCAGCGGAGCGTGCCCTCGGGCGCCAGCGTGACCGGGTCCTGAATGACCAGCTCGCTCGAACAGTTGAAGAGAACCTGTCCCAACCCGTCGAAGAATGCCACCGACGCGCGGCAGTTCGGCAGCGGCTCTCCGTTGCCCGACCGGTAATCCAGCGCGATGACCAGCGGTTTGCCAGATACGCCCTGTTCGAGGGGATTGCCGGCCTCGTCCTCGAAGCGAACCCGCGTGAACCTCACGCGCCCCCTTCCCTGACGATCCTCGAAACTCGAAAGGTCCCACGGAGTCGCCGTCCTGAGCCCCTTCAGATACTGCTGAATGACCGGCTCGATCGGAGCATCGGCGACGACGCGGCCGCGGTCGATCAGGATCCCGCGCTCGCACAGATTGAGCATCGCTGCAGTGTTGTGGCTGACGAAGAGCACCGTCCGGCCGTGTTTTGCGACATCGCTCATCTTGCCGAGGCATTTCTTCTGAAACGCCGCGTCGCCGACGGCCAGGACTTCATCCACCAGCAGAATCTCCGGTTCCAGATGCGCCGCCACCGCAAACGCCAGCCTGACGTACATCCCGCTGCTGTAACGCTTGACCGGAGTGTCGATGAATCGTTCGAGTTCGGCGAAGGCGACGATCTCGTCGAACTTGCTTTCGATCTCGCGCCGGCTCATCCCGAGGATCGAACCGTTGAGATAGACGTTCTCGCGCCCGCTCAGCTCGGGGTGAAAACCCGTCCCGACCTCGAGCAGGCTTCCGACCCGGCCGTAGATCTCGACGCGACCGCGAGTCGGCTCCGTGATCCGCGCCAGGATCTTGAGCAGCGTGCTCTTGCCCGCTCCGTTCCGACCGATGACGCCGACCACCTCTCCGGGTTTGACCTCGAAGCTGACATCATCGAGCGCCCACAGATCGACCGTCGGATCGGCCGGACGCCTCAGCCGGCTGACCGAATCGACGATCACGTCGCGCAGCGTCCGGTTGACGCCGGGCGATGCCCCGAGCCGGTAATGCTTGGCGACCCCTTCAGTTCTGATCGCAAACGGGACTTTCATACGATGTCGGCGAAGCTCTTCTCCATGCGGCGGAAATCCCAGGAAGCATAGACCAGTATCACGACAGTTATGACCGCCGAGGCGCCGAGCGATGCCCAGTTGACGGGCGCCCCGTTGACCCCGCCGAGCAGGGCCACGCGATACCCTTCGATGATCCCCGTCATCGGATTGAGCGCCAGCAGAGGCCGATACCGCTCAGGCATCATGCTGGCCGGATAGATGATCGGCGTCGCGAACATCCAGAACTGAATCAGAAAAGGAATGACATACCGAATGTCGCGGAACCTGACGTTGAGCGCCGAGAGCCACATCCCGACTCCGAAGGCCAGCAGCGTCGTCAGCGCCACCAGAAACGGGAGCAGCAGAAAATACGGCCCGGGAACCACGCGGTAGATGACCATCAGAATCGCCATCACCGCGAAGGCGAAACAGAAATCGACCAGCCCGGCCAGAACCGACGCCGCCGGAATGATCACCCGCGGAAAGTAGACCTTCGTGATCAAATGAGAGCTGCCGACCAGACTGTTCCCGGAATTGCTGATCGCATTCGAGAAGAAGGTCCACGGCAGCAGCCCGGCAAAGGCGAAGAGCGGATACGGGATGTTGTCTGACGGCAGACCGGCCAGCCTGCCGAAGAGAAGCGTGAAGAGCAGCATCGTGAAGAGCGGCTGGATGATCGCCCACGCCGCGCCGAGCGCCGTCTGCTTGTAACGGACCTTGATGTCGCGCCAGGTCAGAAAATAGAAGAGCTCGCGATAGCGCCACAGATCGCGCAGATCGAATGCCAGCCGCGACCGGTTCGGCTCGATCACCAGATGCGGGACGACCCCGCCGGATTC
>CALBSU010000190.1 GCA_937967285.1 uncultured Acidobacteriota bacterium | reverse complement strand
TACTTTTTACTTTCTACTAACTTATGACAACCCAAATACTTGACACAGCAATAGAGGCCGCGCGCGAGGCCGGAGAGATCCTCCGCCGCTATGCCGCCGAGGGCTTCGAGATCAGCAACAAGGGACGGATCAACCTGGTCACCGAGGCGGATCTGGCGAGCGAGCAGTTCATCAAGGATCTGATCTCGTCGAGGCATCCTGCTCACCGGATTCTGGCCGAGGAGAGCGGGATCAGCCCGCATCACGACGAATCGACCGAGTATCTGTGGATCATCGATCCGCTCGACGGAACGACAAACTTCTCGCACGGATTCCCATGCTATGCGGTCTCGATCGGAGTCGAGCACAAGGGAGAGCCCGTGGTCGGAGTGATCTACGATCCATCGCGCGATGAACTCTTCGCCGCCGAGCGCGGTTCGGGTGCGACGGTCAACGGGAAGCCGATCCGCGTTTCGGAGGTCGATCACCTCGAGAAATCGCTTCTCGTCTCCGGATTCCCCTACGACGTGCGCGAAAAGATGGGCGATTACCTGCCGGCGTGGAAGCGGTTTCTGGAGTGCGCTCAGGGCGTGAGGCGCTTCGGAGCCGCGGCGATCGACATGGCCTACGTCGCCTGCGGGCGGCTGGACGGTTTCTGGGAGAAAGGGCTCAACCCGTGGGACACGGCAGCCGGGTGGGTGATCATCGAGGAGGCCGGCGGCCGGGTCACGAAGCTCGACGGATCTCCGTTCGACAATTTCATTCCGAGCCTGCTCTGCACCAACGGCAGGATTCATCAGGCCATGCTCGACGAACTGCGCTCGATCTGAGCGGACGAATAATCCATCTATGTCCTTTGCGCGGAAACTGACGCTCTTCGATGCGACGATGATCGTGATCAGCGGCATCATCGGCAGCGGCATCTTCATCAATCCGTACATCGTCGCGCAGTCGGTCGGGACGCCGTTTCTGATCATCGCGGTCTGGGTCGCGGGAGGGCTGATCGCTATGGCGGGCGCCTTCGTCTTCGCCGAACTGAGCACGGTCATGCCGAGCGTCGGCGGGCAGTACGCATTTTTCCGCGAGGCGTTTCATCCGCTGGTGGCGTTTCTGCACGGCTGGTCGCTGCTCTTCATCATTCAGTCGGGAGCGACGGCGGGCGTGGCGGTGGCCTTCGCGAAATATCTGCAGCCGTTGCTCGATGTGCCGAAGGAGTGGATCACTCCGATGGCGGTCGCGATCCTGCTCGGACTCGCCGGCTTTCACGCCCTCGGGATCAAGCCGGGCGCGATTCTGATCAACGTCATCACATTCGGCAAAACAGTCGCCATCGCCGCTCTGATCATCGGAGCCTTCCTTCTGACAAAACAATCGGGGATCACGCTTGAACCTCTTACGCCGCCGGGGATGCAGGGAGCGGGCCTCGTTTCGGCCTTCTTCGCGGGACTGGTGCCGGCGATGTTCTCATACGGCGGATGGCAGAACCTCAATTTCGTATCGGAAGAGGTGAAAGACCCGCTGCGCAACCTTCCGCGCGCGATCCTGATCGGAGTGATCTGCGTCATCGCGGTCTACGTCAGCGCGAACGTCGCATACGTTCACGTGCTCTCGGCGCCGGCGCTGGCGGCTACGGAAACTCCCGCGGCGGACATGGCATCGCGCCTCGCCGGGCCGGCGGGAGCGAAAGTCATCAGCGCGCTGATCGTCATCTCGACCTTCGGCTTCATCAATCTCTCGCTGCTGGCGGCGCCGCGAGTCTACTACGCCATGGGAGCCGACGGCGTCTTCTTCCGCTTCATCGGCCGGCTGAGCCCGAAATATCACGCGCCGACCGCGGCCATCCTGCTCCAGGGAGTCCTGGCCGCGCTCTTCGCGATCTCGAACCGTTATGACGAGCTGGTCCGGTACGCCGTCTTTGCCGACTGGATCTTCTTCGCTCTGGCGGGCGTGGCGCTGATGGTCTTCAGAAAAACGATGCCGGAGGCTCCGCGACCGCAGCCCGTGCCGTTCTATCCCGTGGTTCCGATCCTCTTCGTGCTGGTCGGTCTCGGGATCGTCCTCAACACCTTCATTACCGATTGGGCGAACGCCCGCAACGGCGCGATCATCATCGCACTCGGCGTGCCGGTCTATTTCATCTGGCGCGCGGTACAGCGCCATAAGCGATAGCGACCGGTTCCCATCTTTTCTCGGACATTCTGTAATAACCACTCAGGCTGACAACATGCCTGCCTGATACATTCCTCGCAGTGTTGTGTTTTTTTTCTTGACAGTAAGCTGTCACTTATGGCAGTTTACTGTCGTGACAGAGAAAAAAGAGACATTACGGGAAAAGCGGGCTGCGGCCACACGTGAGCACATACTGGGCGCAGCGTTCGAGCTTTTAGTGGAGCATCCGGAGCAGCCCTTTTCGCATGAAGCCGTCGCGAAGGCGGCGGG
>CALBSU010000189.1 GCA_937967285.1 uncultured Acidobacteriota bacterium | reverse complement strand
TCTTGCCGGTGATGATGTCGTAAGCGCCGGCCGCCTCGGCGATCGGAAACCGGTGAGTGATCAGCGGCTCCAGCCTGACCGATCCGGCGGCGACCAGACGCAGAAACTCCTGCATGTTTCTTCGCTCGGTCCAGCGGACGTAACCGATCGGGTAGTCCACTCCGCCTTCCTCGTATGTCGGATCGTAACGGCCCGGGCCGTAGGAACGTGAGAGCCGGAGCTGCAGCTCCTTCTCGTAATAGATCTTCCTCGGGATATCCATTCCGACCGCGCCGACCATCGAAACAATCGCCCGGTCGCGCGCGATCAGTCCCGCCAGTTCGATCGGATCGTTCGTCTCTGCGGCCGCGGTGATGATCACCGAATCTGCGCCATACCCTTCGGTGAACCTCGAGACCGCGTCTTCGACATCTTCCGATCTGAGGACGGTCGCGTCGGCGCCGAGCTCACGTGCCTGCGCGCATTTCGCCGGATCGAGGTCGATCGCGATGACGCGACATCCGGCGGCCTTCAGGATCTGAACCGTCAGCAGTCCCAGCAAACCGAGCCCGATGACCGCGACATTATGGCCGAGAGCCGACTCCGTTGTGCGGACTCCCTGCAGCGCGATCGCGCCGAGCGTCACGAATGCGGCCTCATCGAAACTGACTCCTTCCGGTATCCGTACCGCCAGATTCTTCGGAATGAAGACCGTTTCGGCATGCGAAGCGTAGTTCATGCCGGCGCAGGCAACGCGGTCGCCGACGCTGAAGCCATCAGCTCCCGGGCCGACCTCGCGAACGATGCCGGCGCAGCTGTACCCAAGCGCCAGCGGCGCGTCGAGCCGCGCTCTGACTGTCTGAACGGTGTTCATCAATCCGTCGCGCTTGAGCTTGTTGAGCACCTGACGCACCAGATCGGGACGCTCGCGCGCCTTGCCGACCAGCGATTTCTGCGCCAGACCGACCGCCATCTTCTCTGTGCCCGCGCTGATCAGAGAGGCGACGTTGGTGACCAGCACCCCGCCCCGCCCGCAAATCGTCTCGGGCACTTCCTCGATCTTGAGCTCGCCGGTTCTAAAATTCTGGATGACCTGTTTCATCTGATATATTTCCGGTACCACGTATCGAAGATCAGCACGGCGAACAGTTCGTAAGCGTTGTCGCGCTGTCCGCGCCTGTGCTCATCCCGCAGGTGTGTGATGTAATCGTGATTGAAAATGCCTTCCTTCTCGACGTACTCGCGCGGCAGAAGATCGTCGAACAGGTGATCGAACTTCGTCCTCATCCACGCGCCGAGCGGAACGTTGAACCCTTTTTTCGGAGCGCGCAGATTCTCGCCCGGAATCAGGCCGGCGAAGGTCTCCTTCAAAATGACCTTGCTCCCGCCGCCGTTCAGCTTGTAACGGAACGGGATCCGAAAGGCCAGTTCGACAACGCGATGATCGAGGAACGGGACGCGCAGTTCGAGCGCCCATGCCATGCTCATCCGGTCCGAATACTCCAGCAGGTTGTCGGGCAGAAACGTCTCGACATCCAGCCACGAATAGCGATTGCCGTCATCCCAGCTAGCAGGCACCCGATCAAGATGCTCCCTCAGCACGCGACTCGAATCCTCGCCGAATGCGTGTCTGAACAGTTGCCTCTTCCGCGGTTCGTCGAGGTAGTAGACCCACTTCAGATACTGCCTCGCCGGATCCGAATCGAGCCCCGAAAGCAGTGCGCGAACGCGATGCAGGCGCCGGTCGGTGAAGTTGTCCTGAAATGCGGACAGCCCCATCAGACCAGCCCGCGCCACCGGGCGCGGAATGTATCTCAGATACTTCATCGCATTGACCGCGCGATATCGCGGATAGCCTCCGAACAGTTCGTCCCCGCCTGCGCCGGAGAGCGCAACCGTCACCGACTCGCGCGTGTAACGCGACAGCAGCCACGTCAGATAGAAGGTCGTGTTCCCGAACGGCTGATCGAAATATCTGACCAGATCGAGCATCTCCTCGGGATGCGAAAGATCGATCCGCAGTTCGTGATGCTCTGTCCCGAACCTGTCGGCAACACGTTTCGCCTCGACCCGCTCATCGTAGTATTCGAGGTCTTCTCCCTCGAAGAGCACCGTGAAGGTCTTGATCGGCGCCGTCGCCTGCCCGGCCATCAGTCCGACGATGACGTTCGAATCGACTCCGCCCGACAGGAACGCCCCGAGCGGAACATCGCTGATCATCTGCTTCCCGACGGCATCGGCCATCACGCTCCTGAGCTGAGCCCGCAGATCAACAGCATCCTCGCCATCCTCGACGGCGCCCCACTCCGCGACATCCCAGAACCGTTCAACTCCGACTATCCTCCGTCCCTTCAAATCGTATTCCAGCCAGTGCGCGGCCGGCAGCTGGCTGATTCCGCGATAGATCGTCCCCGGAGCCGGAATGTAGAGGAACGAAAAGAAATCGTTGACCGACTGCCAGTCGATCTCGGGAGAATAGAGCCCCGTCGCGAGAATCGCCTTGATCTCAGAGCCGAACAGAAATGCTCCGCCTGCTTCGACGAAATAGAGCGGCTTGATGCCCAGATGATCGCGGACCAGAAACAGCCTCCCGATCCGCGAATCGTACAGCGCGAAGGCGAACATCCCGTTCAGGCGGGCGAATGCGCCGGTTCCATGCTCCTCGTAGAGGTGCAGGATGACTTCCGTGTCGGAATCCGAATTGAATCGGTGGCGTTCCGGATCGAGCCCGGCTTTCAGCTCCCTGAAGTTGTAGATCTCTCCGTTGAAGGTGATCCACAACGTCCCGTCCTCGTTCGTCATCGGCTGACGGCCGCGCGGCGAAAGGTCGATGATGCTCAGCCGGCGATGGCCGAGATCGAGCCCCGCTTCGGGAAAATGGCGCACGTCGCCGTCATCCGGCCCCCGATGCTCGAGGCTTCGCGCCATCCCCGCGATCAGATCGCGATCATTCGCTCCGACTATTCCGCAGATTCCGCACATTCGATAAAAGTTTCCAGTTGCCAGTTGCCAGTTTCCAGTAGTTATTCCGAAATTCGTGTCTGTTTGTATGGTTCAATTCAGGCAAGTCATCGCCCCTGCAAACAGGACTGGAAACTGGAAACTTGAAACTGGAAACTATTCAGGCCCTTTCGATTCAAGCAACTCGTGTTCATAAATCTTCGCCGAGATGACCGCTTCATGCATCGTCATCAGCGTGCAGAAAATCAGCCCCGGCCGGCCGTCAAGAAAGCCCAGCTTGATGAAGTACATCCAGACGAACCTGATCAGCGGTCGGAACGGCAGCCTCGCCCACATCTTCTTGATGAACCTCTTCCGTTCGAGCGGGGAACCGAAGAGCGATGCGTTGATCGTCTCTCCGCTCTGCCGGCCCGTCGCCATGTTGTAGTAGACGCGGGCATCCCAGTTCGAGTAGCGGTTGTGCCGTTCGATGAAATGGTAGACGCTCTTGAAATCCTCGTGCAGCAGATCGTATCTCAGGTATCCGGACCGTCCCTTGAGGACAATGTGTTCGTGGACTTCCACGTCTCCGGTGTTCTCGACGTCCTCCGTATCTAGTCGTTCGTAACGGCCCAGCCGGTGCCTGAAGAGCCGCATGTTCCAGCTCGGGTACCAGCCGCAATGCCTGATCCAGCGCCCGAGAAAGATCAGCTTGCGGTTGATGTAGTAACCGTCGAGCATCCCGTCGCTCGCGAAGAGACCGCGGATCTCCACTTCGAGTTCCGGCGTGACGCGCTCATCGGCATCGAGTATCAGCACCCATTCGTTGGCGAAGGGGAGGTTTTCGAGAGCCCAGTTCTTCTTCTTCGGGTATCCGCCGTTGAACTGGAACTGAACGACGCGGGCGCCCATCCCTTCGGCGATCTCGATTGTCCGGTCGACGCTGCCTGAATCGACCACCCAGACCTCGTCTGCCAGCGCCGCGCTCTCGATGCAGGCGGCGATGTTGCGTTCCTCGTTCTTGACCGGAATGATGACGGAGAGCGGAAGTTTTTCGGTTTGTTTCATTTTCTTTATACGCGGCGATCCATTGCCAGCAGCCCTTCGATCAGACTGAACAGCCCCCGGACGTGTTCATCCCAGGAGAATTCCCTGCTCCGTTCGATTCCCCTGGATCGCATCCCGTCGGCGAGAGCTTCGTCGGTCAGCACATCGACACATCGGTTGGCGAGCCGCTCCGCATCGAAGACCGGAAAATAGAGCGCGGCATCGCCGCAGACCTCGCGATGAACCGGCATATCCGCCGAGACGACCGGCAGCCCCGCCGCCATCGCCTCGATCAGCGGATGCCCGAAGCTCTCGGAATACGACGGACAGACGAAGAGATCGCAGCTTCCGTAAACGCCTGCCAGTCGATCGTACTGAACGGCGCCGAGCATCTCGATCGATTCGCGGACCCCAAGCCGGTCGATGAGATCAGAAGCCGGTCCGGCATCGTATCCGCCGTAGACGGCTCCGCGCCGGATGTCCGTCGTCAGTACCAGCCGCGTTTCACGGCCGGTTATCGCTCTGACTCGATCGCGGATCAGCGGAAGGGCCCTGATCAGGGTCTCGAAGTTCCTGAAATAGTTGTAGTGGCTGACGTACAGAATCCGTATCGGCCCGTCACCTGAAGGTCTTCCGGCTGTCTCGAATCTGCCCGGGTCGAATCCGAAACGGAGCGTCTCGAAGCGCTTGCGCCGCGCGGCAGGGAAAGCCGCCCGGATGCGTTCGGCGAAGGCCCGCGTCGGCGTGACGTTCAGATCCGCCGCCCGGATCGAGAGCCGCGCCAGCCGCGCACTGATCCGGTGCCTGAGCAGATCGCGGCGAAGCCCGCGCCTTATCAGGTCCTGTGTGAACTCGGGTGAAAAATAGAGGTCGTTGCGATTGAAGAGGATCTGCGGCACCGGCGAAGCGAAGAGCGCGAAGTTGCCGAGCGCGACCAGCAGATCGATTCCGTTTCCGGTGATGTACTTCCTCAGCCGGCGCTGCTCCCAGACCATTCTTGAAAACGCGCCGGCGGCCTCGGGCCCCGATTCGAATCTCAAACCTGGCGTCTCGAACCGGCGGTAACGTTCGACCGATCCGTGGGGAACGAAGAAGATCAGATCGTGAGGCTGCCCGGCCAGGCGCGGCAGAACGTTCTCGAGCCAGGTGATGCCTCCGCCCGCTGTCGAGGCCAGGGCATTGAACAGTATCCGGGCCATGATTCAGTTCTGAATCCTGACCGCCGGATACCGCATCCGGCCGGGAACGGCGGCGACCGGCGCCTCGCGCACGCTCTCCGGCCTGAATGCCCACCGCGCCACTACGCCGGCTACCGGCACCCAGTACATCAGAGAGGTCAGGTTTCCGACCGAAAACATCCAGCTTTCGAAGAACGCATTGGCGGATCCCGCCACGAAGATCGCGATGAAGACCGCCTTGATGTTCTGCTCCAGCGGCTCCCCCTCATACTGAATCAGCGTCAGCGCCTTCATCACAATCAGGAAGAGCAGAACCATGAGCAGGATCAGACCGGGCAGACCGAGATCGCCGAAGATCTCGAGATAGCTGTTGTGAAGCGATCTTCCCGCCTCCTCGTCGGCCGTGAACTCAAAGACCAGCAGATGCGACGATGCGAATCCGTATCCGGTCAGTTTCTGCTTCCAGAAGAGCGGCCAGACGCCGGTCCACATCTCGAACCGCTTCTCTTCCGTCACCTGAGACGAAAAATCGGTCACATAACTGCTCTTGTCGGTCCCCTTGCGGACGAAACGCGTCAGATCGCTCTGCAGCGTCGGCGAGATGACGAAGGCCAGCACCAGACAGATTCCCGCCGCGATCAGTCTGATCCGGCTCTTGAGATTGATCACCGCGTAATAGACCGAACCGGCGAGCACGCACGAAACCAGTCCGTTTCTCGATCCTGAGTAATAGAGCCCGATGAAGATCAGCCCGATCAATCCGAGATCGACCCATTTCTGCCAGGTCTTTTTCGCCACGATCTTCCAGTGAAAGAGAACGTAGGGCGTGATCAGAGCGGAGAAGGTCCCGAACATATTCTGATTGCCGAAATATCCGGCGTACTGCCCCATGATGATCGTGACGCCGTAGCCGACACCCGAGAGCAGCATGATCAGGAGCGGCGCCAGCACGATCCACGCGACGTAATATTTGAATCTGAAGAACTGCAGGCAGTTGACGCTGCTGTAGAGATAGAAGCCCGTCCCCTTGATCACCGCAAAGGTCAGCAGCCCGAAACTGACGGCGCGCATGAAGGAGTAGCTGACGCTGTCGGCGTAAATCGAGGAGAGCATCATGTCGAGAACCAGCAGCACGATCACGGCCAGCAGCCTTGTGTCGCCGGTGAAGTTCGCCGGCCTTGTCATCTTCCATGACTGCCAGACGAAGAGCATCAGACAGCCCCATCGCACCAGACTGAGCGGACTGAAATTGCCCTCGGACATGGCCGGCGAGATGCCGTAGTACTCCTTGTTCGACGCATAGACCAGCAGGACCAGGAAGAACAGTGCGTAAGCCCGGAAAAAATTGTCCTTGAACCTGTAGCGGAGCAGCCACAGCAGTGTTCCGATAATTGCCAGCAGTACGGGCGCCGCGCTCATCGACCGATCTCCTTTCCGACGGCGGTCGTCCGGATGGCGCGCGCGAGCCCCTCAGCCGCCGCCGCAGTCGTCCACCTGCCGATTCGTTCTCTCGATACTCTCTTCATCTTTTCGAGTTCGCTTCGATCTCCGGCAATCTTCGCCATCGCGGCTGCCAGTTCGTCGGCGGAAAACTCATTCATTCTGTATCCGTTGCGATCGTCGACCAGGTCGACGGCCGATCCGCAGTGCCGGTGCGCGATGACGGCCAGTCCCGATGCCATCGCTTCATTGACGACCAGTCCCCACGGTTCCTGCGCGGCCGGAAGCACCAGAACGTCGGAGACAGCATAGTAGACCGGCAGCTCCGAGGGGTCTATCCGCCCGGCGAAGACGATGTTCTGAGCGTCGCCGGCCAGCGATTCAAGCCGTCCCCGCTCTTCACCGTCACCGGCTATCAGAACCGCGATCCCGTCGTCATTCAGCCGGCGGGCCGCACTGATGATCAGATCCACGTTCTTCCGGGCGACCAGGCGACCGGCGTAGAGAAAAACCGTCTTCCCCGGAAACCCGAACCGCGTTCGCAGAGCTTCGACCGAATCCCTCGCTTCGGCCGCGGCCCGCTCGAAGTAGTCATTATCCACCGCGAAGGGGGCATCGAACAATTGCCCGGGCCTCGCGCCGTATGACTCCCAGAACCTGCGGTTGGCGGCGCCGATCACGATCAGCGCGGCGGCTCGCGCGGTCACCAGTCGTAACCACGCGCCTTTGATCAGCCGTTTGATTCCCGTCGGATTGTCGATGAAGGCGTTCGCGTCTCCCGCGATCGCATAACGCAGTCCGGTCAGAAGCGCCCAGGCAAGGGCGGACATCTGCGGCACGAGCGTGTAACCGTAGCAGACGAGATAATCCGGACGCCTGCGGACCAGCATGACGATCAGCGCGAAGGCCGCCGCGATCTGTGAACCGAACAGCCGGGTCAGCCCCGGATTGAGCCGGTCGAGGACCACTGTCCGATGAGAAGCCCGCGATTCGAGCTCCGTTTCGCGCCACGCGACGTCTCGATTCCAGTCGGAGACGTAACAGACCGTCAGCCTGATTCCCTCTTCCCGTCCCAGCGCATCGAAGAGCGGATTGAAATACGGCGCGGGCACATTGTTGAGCAGTAGTACTTCGATCACCTGACGATCTGAACCCGCTTCGTCTTCTCGTCCACGGTGTAGAACGCGCCGGCCACCGGGACGTCGATTCTGACCGTGCCGTAATCCGGAACGACGATTCCCACTCCCTTGCGTTCGGCGATCGGCGCGTGAGCGTAGATCAGCCACTGCCGGGCGGGCTTCGATCCCCTGACCAGCGCCAGAGAGTAAACCTGAAGCACCGTTCCGAGTTCCCACGGCCTGCCGGGATCGGCCGTCGTATCGAGCAGGAACCAGCGGTCCTCATTCTGATATTCCGGCGGAACGATCGTCTGATACGGATGGGCGTGCGCGCGATTGGGAACCAGCGCACCGCTCTGCCAGAACTCCCTCAGAACCGGCTGATTGTGGACCCTGTCGACCGCTTCGACGATCGGCATAAAATACGGCTCGGCCTGCGCTCGCGTGTCCCGGTATCCCCTGAACTCGCGCACCGAGCGGGGGCGCAGAAGCCACATGCCGAACTGGACCATCCCGCCGTAGCGCGCCGGCGTGAATCTCTGGCCCGATCTGGCGTATGCCGCGCGCTTGTCGCTGTCGCCCGGCTCGTGCCCGTCCCACGCCGACATCTCGAACCAGAAACCCGGATTCAGCCGCAGCGCTTCCTTCTGCATGAAGACCCAGTTCATCGCCTCGATCTGCGGGCTGAAGACCGTGTGATCCGTGATCGCGCTCCAGTTGAAGACGTAGAATGACGGCGATCCGCCGTCCCATGCCAGCGGCCACGGAGAGGACCGCCCGCGGCTGTACTGCGAATGCTCGAGCCAGCCGGGCCACCGTGCGAAATGGGCCGGGCCGAAGGCGTCGTATGCGATGAAGATCGAATTGTCCCGCCACGCCCTGTTGGCGAGCCCCTCGCGGAAGCCTTTCTGCAGCGCGCGATAGCGTTCGATCCAGCCGTCGCCGACGACCTTCCGCTTGAACTCGGCGTCACGATTGCGGCCGTACATCCTGACGTATCGCCGATCCTCGTCAGCCTGGATCCAGCTCAGACGCGCATGTTCGTTGTTCGAGATGAAGATCACGCGCGGCGGATCCGGATACCATTGCTGAATCAGCTTCAGCATCCGCGTCGATCCCCAGGTATTTCCGGCCTTCTGCCACAGATCGACCGGACCGAACGGCGAGATCTCACGCTTGACCCGACCGTCGGCCAGGACGACATTCGCGTTCCGCTCCTGCGGCAGATTGAAGTACTCGTCCTCCGTGGTCAGCATCGCCTCCCACTGCGTCCCGATGAAGGTGATCGGCAGTTTCAGGCGGGCGGCTCTTTTGATCGCCGCCTCGTAGTAACCGAGCCATCGCGGATCATCCGGATGCGCATGCACGTTCGGCAGCAGAAACCAGGGGAGCAGATGATGCCCCGCGTCGATCATCCTCAGCTGCCAGGCAGGATCGAATCCGTTCTCGGCCTCGCCCAGATTCCAGTGACCGGCCAGCGGAAGCGGTCTCTCTCCGCTGCTGCTTCGCAGCGCCTCCGCCCTGATCGACTCGACCACCCGGTTGCTCTGCGACGCATCGACTCCGGCAATGATCAGCAGCAACGTCAGTATCAGCGCTCCTGTTACCTTCTTCTTCATAAAACCTCGAACTTGGTGTACGGCGGTCCGTAATCGCGATCGAAACTCATTCCGAACAGGATTCGCCGGTACGCCCTCGCCAGCTTCGCGCAGAAACCGAGATAATCCCTGATCGCGGACCATCGCATGGTCATTGCTCCGCGCGCGGCCAGCACCGCCAGCGAGAGCAGCGCATATCCCCACGCATCGATGCGGCGTCCGATCTTGCACAGGTAATATACTGAATTGCGCCGGAGCAGAAAACTGACCATCCCCGTCATCTCGTACCCCGATTGCTTCTGCACGTGAATGACGCTGTCGATCGGCAGATAACAGACCTTCCATCCGAGATTGCGCGCACGGTAATTGAGATCCGCATCCTCGATATACATGAAGATGTTGTCATCGAAGAGCCCCGTCCGGCGCAGGCATTCCGAACGGATCAGGATGCAGACCCCGTTGAGGACCTGGCTCTCGACCACGCTCCCGCCGGAAAATTCGAGCGATCCCGGATCGATCCTGAACCTGAACCAGTTGACGATGTTCCTCCACAGTCCCGGAGGAAAGAGCACCGTGTTCTGCACCTCGGATCTCTCGCGCAGAAAGACCCGCGGCCCGGCGATGCCGACTTCCGGGTTATTTTCAAGGTACTCGACCATCTCTTCGATGAATGACGGGTTTGCGACTATCGTATCAGGATTGAGTACCAGCACGTAGTCCGCGCCGTTGTCCAGCGCGTAACGGATTCCGGCGTTGTTGCCGCCGGTGTAGCCGAAATTCCCGCCGGTCTGGATCATCACCGCCTCGGGGAATTCGCTTCTCACCATCTCTTCCGTCCCGTCGCGCGAATCGTTGTCGACCACGATGATCGTCAGATCCGGATATGTCAGCGACCTCAGAGAAAGCAGGCAGTTGCGGGCCGTCTCCCGCATTCGATATGTCAGAACAATCAGATGGACCGCCCGCCCGACTTCGCTCACTTCGATATCCTGAGGTAATCCGGCCGTTCGGCTCTCCCGCTCAAACCGCCGAAGAGCGCTTTCGGAACGACCACGAACAACGCCCCGAGAGATTCGACGATCCCGAATCCCGCCAGCTTGAGCGCAGCCAGAGGCTTGCGGAAGAGCCATCTCGCAGCGATCTTGAACTTGGCCAGTGGAAGTGCGATGACCGAGAGCAAAGCGACCCTCAGCCCAGGATGCCTGACCGGATAATGGCGCCACGCCAGATAACCATACCGGTGACCCATGATCTGTATGTATTCCCAGTGATGAAGTTTCTTCCACACCGCGCGGAGCGTCAGCGGCCGCTGCGGATGCAGAACCACAGCCTCGGGCTGCCAGACGATTCGCCCGAACTGCTGGATCCGTGCCGCCAGCTCGGTATCCTCATATGCCGGAAACGGAAACGACTCGTCGAAACCGCCCGCTGCGATCAGCGCATCCCGGCGATAGGCGCAGTTGCATGTCAGAAAGACTCCGCCTTCCTTGTTGACGGGGCCTTCTCCGAGCGGATCGAACTCGCCTTCGTTTTCAGCATAAACACGGCCTTCGACTCCGACGGCATCGGGATTGGCCGCAAACGCCTCGTCGATCTTCTTCAACCACATTCTGTCGGGAAGAGTGTCGCTGTCGGTCATCGCGACGATAGTTCCGCAGGCGTTTCTGATGCCGAGATTGCGCGCAGCCGCGGGACCCTTCGGCTCCTGGCGGACGCAACGCAGAGTCATCCAGATCTGCGAAAACTCCTCGATCAGCGAATCCACCGGCTCGTCAGAGCCGTCATCACAGACGATCACCTCGTATTTCGCGCGGTCGAAATCCTGCTGACTCAGGGAGTCCAGGCATTTGCGCAGATCATCACGCCGGTTGCGTGTCGGGATGATCACTGAATATTGATATTCGTTCATTTGTTATTCGATGTCCCCCGGTGCGATCGTTGTTCCGGGGTTTTGCGAGTTGCCCTTTGTTCGTTGTTCCCGGGTGCGATCGCTGCTCCCGGGTTTTGCGAGTTGCCCTTTGTTCGTTGTCCCCGGGCGCGATCGTTGCTCCGGGGTTATGCGAGTGACCCAATGTTCG
>CALBSU010000188.1 GCA_937967285.1 uncultured Acidobacteriota bacterium | reverse complement strand
GGAAACTGGAAACTGGAAACTGGAAACTGGAAACTGGAAACTGGAAACTGGAAACCCGGGAATTGAAATAAAACCGCTCTGAAGGTAATCTTTGAACCTATGCGAGTTGCGCTTGACGCTATCCCATTGGTCGCCGCCAAGACCGGGATCGGGCATTACACGGATGCGCTGGCCGAATGGCTGGCGCGGGTTCACACGGATCATCAGTACGAACTCTTCTCGCCCTTCGATTTCGAATTCGATCCCTGCGACGGCAAACCGGCGAACCTGAGCAAACGATATATTCCTGTCCGCTCCATCTTCAGAAAGTGGTGGCTGGTCGGGCTGCCGTCCTTTCTGCAGATCTCGCCGGTCGATGTTTTTCACGGAACCAACTACTGCGTTCCGGTCATCGCGCCCTGCCCCACGGTGGTGACGGTGCATGATATGTCGCTGCTGACGCAGTCGGGGACGCACGAATCGGACAACGTGTGCCGCGGCCGTCGCAGAATGCCGATCATGATGCGGCGCGCGACGCGGATCATCGCGCCGAGCGAATGGACTAAACAGGAGATCGTCAAAATCATGGGGACGCGGCCCGAGAAGATCCGCGTCATTCATGAAGGCGCCCGCGAGAAGATGCGACCGCTGCCGTCGGACGAGGGGAAGGCGATCCTCGAAAAACACGGGATCAGTTCGCAGTATCTGCTCTATGTCGGAACGATCGAGCCGCGCAAGAACCTGACGACGCTGATCAGGGCATACGACGAACTGCTCCGCCAGACGACGCATCGCCCGCAACTGGTGCTCTGCGGCGGACGCGGATGGATGGAGGACGAAGTCTTCAGAGTGGTCGAGGAACTGAAGCTGCAGGATCAGGTCCGGTTTACAGGATATGTCGACGACGCTGACCTGCCGGCTCTCTATTCCGGCGCCGAGGCGTTCGTCTATCCTTCGATCTACGAGGGATTCGGCCTGCCGCCGCTCGAGGCGATGGCCTGCGGCACGCCGGTGGTGACGAGCAACGTCTCGAGCCTGCCGGAGGTCGTCGGCGAAGCAGGACTGCTCCACGATCCGCTGGACTACCGTGCGCTGACGAGCCATTTCGTGACCCTGCTCAGCGACCGCTCGGTGTCGGAAAAACTTCAGCGCGCGGGTCTCGAACAGGCTTCACGATTCTCCTGGGAGCGCGCCGCCAGGGAGACCCAGGCGCTCTACGACGAAGTCTTCGAGGAATCGAAAAGAGCCTGAGCCCCAGGCCGGAATCAGCTATGAGTCGAATAAAATCTGCAGCTCGCAACCTGAATCTGATCCTCTCGCGGGAGATATCCGAACTGCTCGGCGTCATCGAGGGCAGGCTGAACGAACGGGCCGATGCCTACGAGAAGGCGATCGACGAACGCTTCGAGGAGAGGATCGGCGCGATCGAGCGGAATATCGAGGAGCGGCAAACGGTTCTCGAGAACCGCGTCGACGAGCGGGCGACCGCAACCGAACGGCGCGTCGATGAGCAGATAGACGGCATCGACCGAAGATCAGAAGAGCGGATAAGCGCCATCGAGCAGAAATCAGAAGAGCGGATCACCGATATCGAGCAGCGCGTCGAGGAACGGACGACGGCTATCGAGGAGAGGATTGACGCGCGGACGACCGAGCTGGCCGAATCGACGGGCCGGAATTTCGACCTCCGGCTGAGCGCGGCCGAGAAGAATTTCGATTCGCGCCTCGAAGTCTTCGAGAACAGCGTGAGCGAGCGGTCTTCCGTATACGAAGCGGCCCTCGATGCGCGGATCGAGGAGCGGCTGCAGACGGTCGAGACCAGAGCGGATGAGCGCATCTCGAATCTTGAAAAGAGTTCCGGCGAGTCGATCGGCGCGCTCGAGACGCGGCTCGAATCCCAGTTCACAGAACGGGCGAGGCAGGTCGACGGCCGCGTCGACGACCGGCTGTCGAAGGTCGAGCGCCATCTCGACGAGCGGTTCACAGGCATCGAAAGGCGAACCGACGAACGGATCGAAAGCCATGAGAAAAGGACCGATCAGAGCCTCGAGCGCAACCGCGTCGACATTCTCGACCGGACGGACATCATGCTGCAGATCCTCGAACAGCGTCTCGACAGGCACCGGCGCGAAGTCGCGCAGCTTCACGAACAGATCTCGCATCTGAGAGGCGGCAAGACGGGAAGAAAATCGTCGAACAGGCAGGCGTCCGAAAGCGAGGATGAACCTGTCGAACCTGAGCAGGTCTTCCGGCAGCAGCCCGACGAACAGATCAGGTCGTTCCGCAAACTCGCCGCCAGCACGGGCTCGTTCGCATCGACGAGGATCCAGAACGGCGATTCGACGCTCTATCAGCGGATCCTCGACTGGAAGAATGTTTCGACCGACGGCCTGCAGTCCTACACCACCGACGAACAGGAGGTGGTCGACTACATTCTCGGCTTCATCGCCGATGAGGATGAGAAGGATTACGTCCGTCAGCACATGCGCCGTTTTCTGGCGACGCTGCAGAGGATCCCGCCGCCGCTTCGTTCGACGGACCGGCTGCTCGAACTGGGCAGCCTGACGCATCTCATCCCGGCGATCAGAAAGTTCGCCGGTTACAACGAGATCTGCGGAGCGGACATGTGGACGGGCGATGAGAAGGTCGTCACGGAAACGCTGTCGTCCGGAGCCGAGAAGCACAGTTTCGAGCTCAGCAACTTCAACGTCGAACGCGACGCTTTCCCCTATCCTGACGGTCATTTCCGCGTCGTGCTCTGCTGCGAACTGATCGAGCACCTGCAGTCCGATCCGATGCATATGCTCTGGGAATGCAATCGGGTGCTGGATGAGGACGGTTTTCTGCTGCTGACCACGCCGAACATCACTTCCTGCCGGTCGATCGAGGGCGTGTTGATCGGCTGCACGCCGTATCTGCTCTCGCAGTACAATCGCGAGACCCCGATCGATCAGCACAACCGCGAATATGCGCCGTTCGAGGTCGGGATCGCGCTGGCGGCTGCCGGATTCACGGTTCTCCAGCTCGAGACGGACGACGTCTGGATGCGTTCCAATCCGGCGATCCTCTCGCTTCTCGAGGAGGTCAACCTGCCGACGGACATGCGCGGCGACAACATCTTCGCGCTGGCGCGCAAGACCAGCGCGCCGATCGAGCGCCATCCAAGGGAGCTCTACATTGACTGAAACCGCCGGCGCCGAGACCGTTGACGAAAGCCGGAGCGTCAGAATCGTGGCGCCCGAAGAGGCGGCGGGCCAGCGGATCGATTCGTATCTGGCGGGGCTCTTCGATGATATCAGCCGCTCGCAGGTCAGGCGGGCCATCGAACGCGGAGACGTCCTGGTCGACGACAGTCCGGTCAAACCATCGCACAGTCTGAAAGCCGGCGAGGTAATCAATTTCGAGCCGCCCGAATCGCTGCCGATCGAGGCCGTCCCTGAGGACATTCCGCTCGACATCATTCACGAAGACGCCGAGATCATCGTCATCAACAAACCCGCCGGAATGGTCACTCACCCCGGGGCGGGGATCAATTCGGGCACGCTGGCCAATGCGCTGGTCCATCATCTGAACACTCAGGCGCAGCAGTTGCCGAAACGCGGAGGGTCGTCGCGGCCCGGGATCGTCCATCGCCTCGACGTCGGGACCTCAGGAGTGATCGTCGCGGCGAAGACGGATCGGGCCCACCTTGCGCTGGCCGAACAGTTCGAGGGACGAACGATTCACAAGCTCTACACCGCCCTCGTCTACGGCCGTGTCGCTGAGGACGACGGCCGGATCGAAGCTCCGATCGGGCGCGATCCCCGCAACCGCGTCAGAATGAGCATCCAGGGACAGGGACGCTATGCTCTGACGCTGTTCAAGACGGTCGAACGTTTCGATGAGCTGACGCTGCTCGACGTCGAGATCAGGACCGGCAGAACCCATCAGATCCGCGTTCACCTGGCGCATTTCAAACACCCTGTCGCGGGCGACAGTCTCTATGACGGCGGTCGCATCAACAACGTCAGGGAGGTCGCCGTCCGGAAGGCGATCTCGGGGCTCGGACGGCCGTTCCTGCACGCATCGAAACTGCGGCTGGTCCATCCCGTAACGGGCGAGACGATGGAGTTCAGCGCGCCTCTGCCGGCCGAGCTCGAAAACCTGCTCTCCCTGCTGCGCGCCTGAGCTGTTCGGGGCGCGTAACTTTTTACTTTCTACTTTCTACTTTATACTTCCCCTGCCATGGGAACAGTCTCTTCCGATCATGATCCCCGCGAGTTTACGGGCACCGACAGATTCGAGGTCCGGCGATGCCTCGGAGCCGGGGGCATGGGAGTGGTCTACGAAAGCTGGGACCGCGAGCGGGGCCAGCGCGTGGCGCTCAAGACGCTGCAGCAGGTCGATCCTCAGGCGATCTTCAGGCTGAAGAGAGAGTTCCGTTCACTGGCCGAGATCGTCCATCCGAATCTGATTGCGCTCTACGAACTGATCTCAGACGGCGACCGCTGGTTCTTCACGATGGAGCTGATCGAAGGCGGCGTCGATTTCCTCGAGTTCATCGGCCGGGCGAAGGTCACGCGTCCGGGAATTGATATGAGGACCGGCGCCGCATCAATGGAGAGCGGCGAGACGCTGAAGGCCTCCGATTCCGATCTCGAGACCGACACGCTGATCAGCCGGCCGACGCGGGATGAGACGGAGGAGACGCGGGCGATCAGCGTCGAAACGGCCGAATCGGGCGCGGCAGAAAGGCCGGTCGATCCGGCGTTTCGTGATGCGACTCCGCTCGATGCCTCGCAACTGGATCGCCTGCGGCAGGTCATGAGACAACTGGTCGAGGGCGTATCGGCGATCCATCGGGTCGGCAAACTTCATCGCGATCTGAAACCCGGCAACGTCATGGTCCGTTCCGACGGCAGCGTGGTGATCCTCGATTTCGGACTGGTCACCGAGACGCCTGAGGAACACCTCGAGCGCGCCAACAGGACGGCGTCGGCGATGATGGTTTCGGGGACCTCCTACAGCACATCCGACGGTTTCATCGTCGGCACCGGCGATTACATGTCTCCCGAACAGGCAGGCGGAGAGCAGCTGAACGAAGCCAGCGACTGGTACTCGGTGGGTGTGATGCTCTTTGCCGCGCTGACCGGGAAGCTCCCGTTCGAGGGAGGTTTCTGGGATATTCTGCGGTTGAAGCGTTCGGTCGACGCTCCCGCGCCGAAGGACCTGGTGCCCGACGTTCCCGACGACCTGAACGATCTGTGCGTCGATCTGATGAGGCGAGATCCCGATCTCCGCCCCTATGTCGCGTCGATACTCGCCCGCCTCGGAGCGGATTCCGGGAGCGCGGCGGCGCTCGAACCGGAGATCGACGAAGCGCCGTTCGTCGGCCGTCAGACGCAGATGGCGAGGCTGAAGGACGGTTTCGAATTCATATCAGGCGGAGGTACGGCCGTCTTCGAGGTCTTCGGGAAATCGGGCACCGGCAAGAGCGCGCTGATCGAGCATTTCTTCGACGACCTGTCGCGAAACACGGACGCACTGATCCTGGCCGGCCGCTGCTACGAACGCGAATCGGTGCCCTACAAGGCGATCGACACGCTGATCGACGCCCTGACGTCGTTTCTGCTGCAGAGATCGTCGCGCGGGCTCAGGCTGCTGGTGCCGCCGAATATCTCGGCGCTGGCGCGGATCTTCCCCGTCCTCAACCGGATCGAGATGATCGCAAGCAGCGCCGCCGAGAGCGAGGATTTCCAGGACCTGCAGGAACTGCGCAGACTGGCATTTCAGGCGCTCCGCGAGATGCTCGGCCGGATCGCCGAGATCCGGCCGCTGGTCCTCTATATCGACGATCTGCAATGGGGCGACAACGACAGCGCGGAGCTGCTGCTCGAGATACTGAAGGACCCCGTGCCGCGCAGGCTGCTCCTGCTGCTGGCCTACCGGAGCGAATACGCTTCGAGCAATATGCTGCTTCGGTCGCTCGACAAGCTGGGCGGCAACGAAGGCGCGGGATTCAGGCACGAGAAGATTCATATCGAGCCGTTCAGCCGTGAGGATGCGGTCGAGCTGGCTCAGACGCTGATCGGGAACGACGACGAATCGCATCGCCTGCAGGCCGAGCGCATCGCCGACGAATCCGGAGGAAGTCCGTATTTCGTCTACGAGCTGGTGCGGCATCTCAAGGGAGGCGCGGCGCTCGGCGAGATCCGGCAGCTCGATCTGGACGAAGTGCTCTGGCGGAGGGCGCAGCGCCTGCCGGAGGAGGCCCGGCGACTGCTCGAAGTGATCGCGGTCAACAGCCAGCCGATCGAATTGCGCTACGCTCAACAGGCCTCCGGATCGCCCGGCCTGTCGCTGCAGATGATCAACGATCTGCGGTCGCAGCATCTGGTCAGGAGCACCGGCCCGGGACTGCAGGACCAGTTCGAGACATACCACGATCGGATCCGCGAGAGCCTGCTGGCGAGGATCGCGCCCGAGGTCCGGGTGAGCCATCACGCCGCGCTGGCGGATACGCTTGTCGAGGCAGCTCCGCCGGAACTGCTCGGCGCTCACTGCCAGGGCGCGGGACGCCTCGCCGATGCCGGACGTTACTTCGAGCAGGCGGCCGATCAGGCGATCAGATCACTCGCCTTCGACCGCGCCGACGATTACTTCAAACGCGCCGAATCACTTGCCGGAACGAAGCAGACGCGGGCGTCGATCCGTGAAAAACGCATTCATTTCTACACCGACCTGGCACGGTTCAGGGACGCATACGATGTCGGCTACATCGCGGTCCGCGAATTCGGCCTCAAGATCCCGCCGAAGTTCCACCCGCCGTCGTTCGCGCGTGATCTGGTCGCAGTCAGGCTCAGACTGGGGCGCAGAAAGATCCCGGAACTGATCGACCTGCCGACGGTCCGGGACGAGGATCTGGCGACGGGTATGCGGCTGATGGCCGCGGTCGGAAAAGTCGCCTACCAGCTTCGACCGGAGCTCTGCATCTCGATCATGGCCAGACTGGTCGGGCTCTGCCTGAGGCATGGTAACCTGCCCGACGCGGCGATCGGTTACGTCGCCTTCGGCACGATCTTCCTCGGCGGGATTCTGGGACGGTACAAAACCGGTTCGGAGTTCGGCAAACTGGCGCTCGATCTGGTCGAGAAGTACGACAATAAGAAACTGCGGGCCGAGGTCCTTTTCCTCAACGGATATTTCGGCAACTCGTGGCTCCGGCCTGCCGTCGAGGCCGAGCGGTTCTGGGACAGAGCATGGAGCGCGGGCCTGGAATCGGGAGATCTCTTCCACACCGGATGCGCCTCCTGCGCGACGATCATGAGCAGGTTCATGCGCGGCGTCAGGCTCGACGAGGTCTGGCGGGAGTCGGATAAATATCTGGAGTTTCTACGCCGTTCGAGCCTGCGCGAACCGCTCGGAGCGCTGCAGTCCGTCCGTCAGGCGATCAGATGTCTGCGGGGCGAGACGACCGGCCCCGATTCGTTCGAAACGCCCGATTTCGATGAGAATTCATTCGTCGACGGACTTGGAGCATACGGGTCGCGCCACTTCGCGCATTACTACTACATCGTCAAGATGCAGACGCTCTACCTGGCTGGGGATTACAAGCGGGCGCTCGAGTTCGCGCGTGCGGGCGAGGCATTTCAGGGCGACTCGCGGGGCATGCTCCACAGCGCAGAGCACATGTTCTGGAGCGCGCTGATTCTTGCGGCGCAACCCGGCGGCGGTCTGCGCGAGAGGCTGAAGATCGCCTCAATCCATCGGAAGTTCAGGCGATGGGCGGGGCTGTGTCCCGAAAACTTCCTCGCCCGCGAGCGTATGATTGCCGGCGAACTGAGCCGGATCAAGGGCGATCGATCCGGCGCGGCGGCGGCTTTCGATGAGGCCGAAGCGGCGGCCGGTCGACACGAACAAACCCAGATCGCCGCGCTGGCCGCGAATCTGGCCGCCGGAATTCATCGTCTCAACGGCGACTGGGCGGCCGAACAGGGATGTCGCGACAGAGCCCGGCAGTATTATCGCGACTGGGGAGCTTCAATTCACGTTTGAACCTGAAAGCTAAATCAATGCAAACGCCAGTCGCGCGACTGGAAACTGGAAACCGGAGACTGCTATGAGCTACCTTGATCTACCCCGATTCACATTTCTCGGCAAGTTCTACACCGATCCATCCACCGTCAACAATGATCCGTCTCATTACGATCCAAAGAACACGAAGCCTTCGCCCTGGCAGGACCCGAAAGGCACGCACAGCTTCAGGCTGACGAAGGTCGAAGTGACGGGAGCCATGGGGCTCGAAGGCAATCTGATCTCGACCGGCGATCCGCTGATCGGCGCTGCGGTCTACACGCCCGATCAGGCGCAGACCAATCCCGCCAATCCGGCGCGGATCGTCGATCTTGACGTCTACCAGCAGGGCACGACAATGCTCTTCGGCCTGACGATCGATATTTCGATCGGCGGCCAGGTATTGACGGGAAGCGTCGACACGCCGGTACTCAACAGTATGCGGTTCACGCGCGTGCTTCCGACGCGCGGATGGCAGGACTGGGACGGTTACGGTTCGTCCAGTTTCGGCGGCGACACATACGCCGTCGGCTATTTCCGTTCGGTCATGAGAGTCGATCCGACGACCTGGCCGACGGGCTCGCCGCTGCTCGATGCGCTCAAAAGCAAGGCCATCACGGATTCGAAGGGCAATATTCTGCTCTCGCTGAGGTTGGTCCTCGACAATTATCAGAATGTTCCGTGGCATGACGATTTCAGGACCGGACGGGTTCTGGGCACGATCGGGCCGGTTCTCGATCCGGAGGAGTCGGTCCAGGCGCCGGGACCGCGCTGGCTGAACGCGCGACCGATCGATACGGATACCGCCCCGTGGTACTTCCCCTATTTTTACGGCGCTCCGTTTCAGGTTGCGACGCGCGACGGCGGAGTCAACACGATCGTGATCGACATGGCCAACGCGGTGGCGCTCGAGAGTCCGGGCGGCCCGCCGGTCGATCTCGGCGATCTGATGGTCCAGATCGGCAACGGACAATCAGGTCTGATCGGGCCGTTTCAGGCGAACGACAATCTTTATACCGCGCTCGGCGGGATCATCGAGATGCCGCTGACGCAGACGCAATTCGACGCGCGACGCCAGCCGGTCTCGATCCAGACCTCGATCCAGGACATCGGCGGTCCGGCGCTCTGGAACGAGGATCCGTCGGGGCTCTGGTTCGCGGCTGAGGACCGATCGATTCGAATGACCAGCGAGCCCGACAGTTCCCAGCGGACCTGGTCTGGGCGCGTCAAGGTGACGCAGTGGGGCGATCCGGCGCCGAACGTCCAGCTTGGAGTCGTTCCCGTCTCGGTCGTCAAAGGAACGAAAGGCGCAACCGTGCCGTGGAGCGCCGGATACGAGGGCAATACGCTGCATGCCGACGGAGCGCTCAAGGCGAGCGTCGGGCCGTCCGACGCCAACGGATGGGCGACTGTCGGTCTCGAGGTGCTGCGCGACCCCGGCTCGCGGACCGAACAGCTCGACAGCCAGCTCTATTTCGTGGCCCTCTACAACCTGCAGAATCCGCCGCCGAACCTGATGCAGGCGCCGGCCGCACAGGAACAGCAGATCTCGACCGTCGTCTGGGCGAGCTACCCGGTCAATGAAAATCCGGATTGGCCCGAGATTCAGGCGATGATGGCGCCGTACGACAAGCTCTACCCGGCGATGAGCGACAAGATCATGCTCTCGGATCCGCATGCCTTCCAGACCTTCGCGACCAATCCGCCGTGGAGCATCCCGGGACGACCGCCGATCTACCCGGGACGTCAGCCGTACAAACTGCCGAACGGTAATGTCATCGACCGCGGAGCGATCCCGCAATTCATGACTCTCCCGATCGACGATTCGCTCTTCATGCCTATCTCACGGGACCTCTCGCCGAACAAGACGCTGACGGTCCTCTACTTCATCTACAAACTGTGCCAGCAGTTTCCGCCGACCGCATAACGGCCGTAAAAAGGAGAGAAACATGAAGAAAACCAAGATCATAATCCTGTCGACGATCCTCCTGACGGCCGCCATTGCGATCGGCTGTCAGCAGCAGACGCAGACCGGCGGCGGGCAGGCGCAACCTGAGGTCGAGCTGGCGACATCCACTCCGATCCCGAACGCGATCCCCAACGTCATCCCGTACACGCTCGAGTTCGAGCCGGTGGCGGTGACCGAGGCGATTCCGACGCTGCACGCTTACAGCTGGGCCCCGGCGAAACCCGGCGGCATCTACGTGCTCGGCGGGCGGACGGTCTCCGGACTGCATATGTTCACGACCGGCGCCAACAACTTCCCGAACCCGAACACGTCGATGTGGTGGATCAACCCGGCCAAGCCGGGCGCATCCAAGGTGATCGATTTCAGCAACCTGCAGAACAAGGAGATCGCCGATGCCCTTTCGGCGACCAACCAGCAGGGATACTACGACGAATCGAGCGGCTACTGGTACATCGCCGGCGGATACGGGATCGACTCGTCGACCGGCAAGTTCAAGACCTTCGACACGCTGGTTCGGATCCCGATGGACACCGTCGACAAGATGGTCCAGGCGCCGTCGATCACTCCCGACATGCTGAAGAGCCTCGAACTCGGAATCGAGATCATCCACAACCCGCTCTTCCAGGTGACGGGCGGAGCCCTGCACAAGACGACGAACTATTTCGTCCTGCTCTTCGGCCAGAATTTCGACGGGGCGTACAACCCGTTCGGATCGGGCTTCACGCAGAACTACACCGAGCAGATTCGATATTTCCAGGTCAAGGCGGGCAAGCTGGCGGTCTTCAACACCGGCAAGCTGGACGAAAACCCGATGGATCCGAAGGAGGCCGGCAAGTTTCATCGCCGCGATCTGCCGGTCACGATGACGGTCGATCCGGCAACCGGGTCTCCGCGCGTGGTCGCTTTCGGCGGAGTCTTCCCTTCGGGATTGATCGCCGGCTATACCGATGCGATCTATGTTCAGGAGCGTTTCGGCCAGATTCAGAAGGTGGTCGACGACAATCTGGACAAGCGGTTCAGCCAGTACCAGTGCCCGACCATCCCCGTTTACGACGGAAAGAACAAGGTCGTCTACTACACATTCTTCGGCGGAATCGGCCATTACTGGTATTTTCAGACGCCGTCGCAGAACAAAGTTTATCAGGATGCGACAAACCAGGGTCGCAATGACGGGCTGCCGTTCGTCGCGGACATAACGACTGTGATCAGCAAGAGCGACGGTTCGTATGCGGAATACATCGCTCCGACGCCGATCCCGGGCACGAAACTGCACGGCGCCTCGATCGACTTCATCCCGAATCCGGGGAGCGGCAAATTCCTGACTTCCGAAGTAGTGGATCTGTCGCGCTTCGCTCCGGGCGAACGGACTCTGATCGG
>CALBSU010000187.1 GCA_937967285.1 uncultured Acidobacteriota bacterium | reverse complement strand
GCTCTTACCTGTCAGTTTCATGGCTTTGATTCAGTTGAGTGATTATTCGCCGGAACCGTTCAAGCGGACTCGCCCGGGTTCCCGATACGCGGAGGCATCATTTCCGGCCGGAGATGACGTGATTGATCAGAGTCCCGATGCCGTCGATGCTGATCCTCACTTCATCATCCGGTTGCAGGCTGAATTCGTCGGGCGGCACGATGCCGGTGCCGGTCAGCAGAAAACATCCGAACGGAAAGCTGTTGTCGCGAAACAGATATTCGACCAGCTCTTCGGGCGATCGTTTGAGGTTGCTCAGATCGGTCCGTCCCTCGAAGACGGTTTCGCCCGAGCGCAGAATCCTGAGCTCGATCGCCGTCGAAGAAGCGAGCGGCCTGCCGCCGAGCAGTATGCCGGGACCTAGGCCGCAACAGTCGTCATAGACCTTCGCCTGCGGAAGATAGAGCGGATTCTCGCCCTCGATATCTCGCGAGCTCATGTCGTTGCCGATCGTGTAACCGATAATCTCGCCGAGCGAGTTGATCATCAGCGCAAGTTCCGGTTCGGGCACGTTCCATTTGGAATCCGAGCGGATGCGGACGGCGGCGCCGGGGCCTGCTACTCGATGCGGTGTGGCCTTGAAGAAGAGCTCCGGCCGGGGCGCGCTGTAGACCCGTTCGTAGAAATCCCCGCCGCCGGCGGACTTCGATTCCTCCATCCGGGCCGTCCGGCTGCGGAAATAGGTGACGCCCGCCGCCCAGACCTCCTGTCGACCGATCGGCGCCAGCGCGTGGCGCGACGGATCGAAATCCTCGAGCCTTTTCGCCCTCCGCGTCAGGCTGGTCAGCACCAGTTCGAGATCGTTGCGGTTGATCAGCACATCCCAGTCTATTTCGGGTAACTGAAGATATTCGCCGTTGTCCTCGATCACCGAGCCTTCGATTGTTTTGTAGAGTTTCATAACAGGCCCGATAATGGCAATTAGAGATCAGGATTGCAAGCATTTCGCTCAGCGAGCAGGTTGCCATCGAGGGGATGCGCTTTTGATTCCTGCGTGATACTCTTGACTTCCGCTAGTTGGCGATGCCCGTAATTATGACGAGGATGCAGATCAAAGAGAGTCCGGCAATCGATGCCGCGGAACCGGCGATCGACATGCGACCCGAGTACGTCCGGGAGGCGGCGTCGATCAGCGAGCCCGATTCCGCCAGGCGGCGAATCATCTTTCTCGATCTCATGCGGGCCATCGCCGTAATCATGATGGTCCAGGGCCATACCGTCGACGTCTTCCTGTCCGATGACTGGCGCGATCCGACGACTGCCGGATACTGGCTCTGGCTCTTCGTCCGCGGCCTGACCGCCCCGATCTTCCTCTTCACCGCGGGCACTGTCTTCATCTATCTCTTCACCGTCTCGTCGGCTCAGACGGGTCGAAATCCGAGGATCGGGAAGGGGATCAAAAGGTTTCTGCTGCTGGTCGCCATCGGATACCTGCTCAGATTCCCATCCGCCAATCCGATAGATTTTTCAGCGGTCTCCGAAGAGTCCTGGAAGATCTTCTTCGCGGTCGATACGCTGCAGCTGATCGGGTTCGGCGTCCTCTTTCTGGTCATACTCGGATATCTCTCTCAACGGTACCGGCTCAATGCCGGTTGGCTCTTTGCGCTGGGCGGGGCATTCTTCTTCTTTCTGTTTCCGTTTTCCGAAGGCATCGACTGGTCGAGTTTCCTGCCGGTGCCGATCGCCGGATATTTTTACGCCGGGACCGGGTCGAACTTCCCTCTCATCCCGTGGGTCGGTTATCTGCTCTTCGGCGGCGTGCTCGGAACGTATCTGGCGAAAGGCCATTTCGGGCGCCATCCGATGCGGTTCAGCCGCGCCCTCGCACTGGTCAGTCTTTCGATCATCGTCTTCAGCCAGTTGATGAATTTCGGCTCGGACTATCTGCCGGGCAGGTACGGTCCGGCATTCGCGTGGCTGAGCCTGATCATCCTCAGACTCGGTATCGTCATGATGTTCAACGCATTGCTGGCGGTCGTGACGGCCAGCCTTCATTCGGTCCATCCGTCGATAATTCTGGTCGGCAGACGGACGCTGCTTATTTATGTCGTCCATCTGGTCATACTTTACGGCAGCGCGTGGAATAACGGTCTGGCCAGAAACTATACCAAGTCGCTGGGCATCTGGCAGACTATCGGAGCGGCTGTCCTGATGATCGGCGCCATGGTCGCCCTGGCAGTCATCTATCCTCGAATTTCGAATAGAATCAAGTTGTCGTTCAGAAGCCTGATCGGCGGGCGATAGGCAGGCACGATCGCCTGGATCGATCAATTTAAAAGGAGAATCCGATATGGCGAAGTGTCTTCGCGTGGGTCTGGTCTGGTTGATTTGTGCGTATTTTCTGATGATCGGAGCCGCGGGGCAGGCGCAGCGGCGCGGCGTCGAGCCGGGGCCGGACCGGCGCGCCGGCGAAGGCGACGGGCCATTCGACCGGCTGATCATCCGCGGAGCGACGGTCATCGACGGAACCGGAGCCCCGCCGATCGGTCCTGTCGATATCGTCATCGAGAAGAACCGGATCAGGGAAGTCCGAAGCGTCGGGTTCCCCGGCGTGGCTGTCAGGGATGAGCGCCGCCCGAAGGACGCGACAAAAGAGATCGATGCGACCGGAATGTACGTGCTGCCGGGATTCGTCGATTGTCACGGACATATCGGCGGGATGGCGCAGGGAACGACCGCCGAATACGTCTACAAGCTGTGGATGGCTCACGGCGTAACCACGGTCCGCGAACCCGGATCATTCAACGGCGTCGACTGGACGCTCAGGGAACGCGAACGCAGCGCCGCCAATGCGATAGTCGCTCCGCGAATATTCGCCTATTCCGGCCCCGGCCTCGGCTGGGAGAAGGGGCCGCTGGCCACTCCGGAACTCGCTCGCGAATACGTCCGCTGGGCGAAGGCCAAAGGCGTCGACGGGTTCAAGGTGATCGGCGACGGCCCGATCTACGACCCCGAGATTCTCGGCGCGTTTCTCGATGAAGCCAGCAAGCTGCGTCTCGGCTCGACCACGCATCTGGCGCAGATGGGAGTGGCGCGGATGAACGTCCTGACCGCCGCGCGACTCGGCATGCGTTCGATGGAGCACTGGTACGGCCTGCCCGAGGCGCTCTTCGCCGATCGGACGATTCAGGATTACCCCCTCGATTACAATTACAACGACGAATCGCACAGATTCGGCGAGGCCGGACGGCTCTGGAAACAGGCCGCTCCCCCGGGCAGCAAAAAATGGAACGAGGTCATGGACGAGCTGATCAAGCTGAACTTCACGCTCGACCCGACTTTCACCATCTACGAGGCCAGTCGCGACCTCGCCCGCTCGATGCGCGCCGAATGGCACGACCGGTTCACTCTGCCTTCGCTCTGGCGCTTCTATCAGCCCAGCCGCGAGGCCCACGGCTCCTACTGGTTCTACTGGACGACCTCGGACGAGATCGAATGGAAGAACAATTACCGGCTCTGGATGACCTTCGTCAACGAATACAAGAATCGCGGCGGACGCGTCACGACCGGCTCCGATTCCGGATTCATCTATAAATTGTACGGTTTCGATTACATCCGCGAACTGGAGCTGCTTCAGGAAGCCGGGTTCCATCCCCTCGAAGTCATCCGTTCGGCGACCATGTACGGCGCACAGTTGCTCAGCGAGCCGACGGGCCGCCCGGCAGAGTTCGGGACGGTCCGCCCGGGCATGCTCGCCGACCTGATCATCGTTCCTGAAAACCCGGTCGCCAATCTGAAGGTCCTCTACGGGACAGGCGCGATCAGGCTCAATGACGCGACCGGCCGCGTCGAACGTGTCGGCGGCGTCAAATTCACCATCAAGGACGGAATCGTATACGACGCCCGCCGCCTCCTCGCCGATGTCGAAAAAATGGTCGATGAGGCGAAGCGGAAGCCATGACGGTGCGCAGGCGCTCCGCCTGCATTTTCATCATCGCGGGCGCCCATTTTGATGAATTTCGCAGGCGTGGCGGCTGCGCACCCGCCTTTTCGGTAACCGGAATGCCAAAGCCGACGTATTATGAGCATAAGTTTGCGAGATCTGGATCGAGAATGCCGTATCCCGACCCGCAGAATTTGCTTTTATCTTATTAATAACAACGTTCTTGTCGATTTCCGGAGTGGCGAAGAGGCCGGAGTCGGGTTATAATGTCGGCGTATTATTCCTTCCCTGCAATAGTCTTAGAATACATTTAGATAGACCGAAATTTGGAGGATAGATGATGAAATTTACCCGTGTCAGACGCAGCCTGATGTGTCTTTTAGCAACCGGCGCCGTGATATTCGCAGGGTACGGCGTTATGGCGGACAATTCGTCCGCGACGATCACATTCAACAAGGATGTCGCGCCGATCCTGTACGGCAGTTGTGTGACCTGTCACCGGCCGGGAGAGACGGCGCCGATGTCGTTTATCACATACAAAGAGGTCCGTCCGTGGGCCAAGTCGATCAGGGAGAAGGTGGTCGAGCGCGAGATGCCGCCCTGGTATGCCGATCCGAATCACGGCGAGTTCCTGAACGACATGCGGTTGTCGCAGGAGCAGATCGACACGATCAAGGCGTGGGTCGATGGCGGAGCTAAAGAGGGCGATGCCAAGGATCTGCCTCCGGCTCCGAAATTCTCCGACACGGGCTGGAAATACGGCGAACCGGACGTCATCCTGTCGATGTCCGAAGCCGCAGAGATTCCGGCGGACGGCACCGTCGATTACAAGTATTACGCCGTTCCCACCAATTTCACCGAGGACAAGTTCATTCAGTACGCCGAGATCAAGCGGGGCGAGCCGAGCGTGGTGCATCACGTCATCATCAGCGTCCGCGAACCCGATCAGGGACCGCTGCCGCCGGCCGGCGAGATCAGGTTCAACACGCGTGCGCTCAATTCCGAAGGCGGCGCTCGCGCGCAGGATCCTCAGCGCAATCAGCAGCAGGCACAGCGTCGGGGCAACAACCCGGACGGAATGCTGATCGGCTGGGCGCCGGGAATGAGCCCGCTCAAACTGCGCCAGGGCAATGCCAAGCTGGTCAAGAAGGGCTCCGTCCTCATCTTCCAGATGCATTACACGACCACCGGCACGGCGGCGAAGGACCAGACCAAAGTCGGTCTCTGGTTCAACAAGGGCCCGGTCGAGAAACGCGTCATCACCAAGGGCGTGACGACCGATCCGCGGGGGCTCGTCATCCCGCCGGGAGATGCGAACTACGAATCCCGCTCGTCGCTGACCTTCGATGAGGACGTCCATATCCACATGTTCATGCCGCACATGCACGTGCGCGGGAAGGACTTCGAGTACAAGCTGGTCTATCCGGACGGCACCTCGAAGATTCTGCTTCGCGTTCCGAAGTACGATTTCAACTGGCAGCTGGTATATCTGGTCAAGGATCCGATAGCGGTGCCGAAGGGCAGTCGCATCGAATGCGTCGCGCACTTCGACAATTCAGCGGGCAACAAGTTCAATCCCGATCCGACCCAGACGGTTCGCTGGGGCGATCAGACCTGGGAGGAGATGATGATCGGCTGGATCGATTACACCATCGACAACCAGAACCTGGCGATGCAGAAAGGCGACGAATAGTCGCTCCCACCCCAACCAAGGAGTTTCGTCAAATATGTGGATCCGCAAAGCGCTACGTGACATGAAGAAGGGCGTCGATTCGCCGATGCCTACTCAGGTGGTTTCCAACGAGGAGTTCATTCCGCGCCCGCAGACCGAGACGCAGAAGAAGGTCGAGCGGCTGATCAACGAAATGTCGGAGGTCAGGGCGAAGAAGCTGGGCCTCGAGCGGCGCGATTTCATGCGCACCTCGATGGGGCTGGCGACATGCTTTCTGGCGTCGAACATCGCCTTCGGTAAGAACAACTGGGAAGTCGATGAGGCCGAGACGTGGGAGGAGGCGGCGATCGAAGAGAAGTGGCCGAAGGGCGAATACTTCATCATCGATGTTCAGGCGCACTTCACCAACGGCTTCGCGCTCAATTTCAGGAACATGGAGTTCGTCAAGAACATGGGCTTCAACCTGACGAACGACAAGGACTCCTACGGCTTCAAGAACTTCGTCAAGGAGATGTACTTCGACAGCGAGACGTCGATGGTCGTGATCTCGGGCGTTCCCGGCAAGGAGCTGCAGCGCGACGCGCAGGGCAATGTGCTCGAAGGGGCTGCCCGCACTCCGCGCGGCGGCGTGCTGCCGAGCTGGCTGATGTCGCAGGCCAGGAACGAGATCAACGCGATCGCCGGTTCGCAGCGCGCGCTCTGTCAGGGCAATCTGGCGCCGAACCATTACTGGAACAAGGCGACCAACTCCGTCGACAAGGCCGCGACGATCGAGCAGATGGAGCGCGAGCTCAAGCTCTACGGGATCAACTCGTGGAAGTGGTACTGCCACACCGATCCGGGCCAGTCGGGCAACGGTTTCCAGCTCGATGACGACAATGCCGCGTGGTTCATGGAGGAGTCGCGCAAGCGCGGGATGAAGGTGATCAGCTGCCACAAGGGGTTCTCGTACCAGTCGAGAACGCTCGGCCACCTCGCCAATCCGAAGGATGTCGAGAAGGCCGCGCTCAACAACCCCGATTTCACCTTCGTCATCTATCATTCGGCGCTCAAGCATGGGCCGAACGAGCCGGAATGGATCAAGGCCAACGAATACGATCCGACGACGGGCGACTTCGAATGGCACAAGATCCTGATGGACATCAAGAAGCGCAACCCGAAGATGAACAACGTCTATTGCGAGGTCGGCAGCTTCTTCAACGTTCTCGCGGTCGCCAATCCTGAGATGGCGATGCACGGCATGGGCAAGAACATCAAGTACTACGGTTCCGACCATGTCGTCTGGGGCACCGACTGTCTGTGGTGGGGCTCGCCGCAGTGGGCGATCGACGCCTTCAAGCGCTTCCAGATCTCGGACGAGATGTGCGAGAAGTTCGGCTACAAGAAGATCACCAAGGAAGACAAGGCGAAGATTCTCGGGCTCAATGCCGCGAAGATCTACGGCGTCAACGTCAAGGCCAAGCGCAACCCCATGCCGGCGGACGCTCTGGACCGTCTCAAGACCGCTTATCTGGAAAGCGGCGGCCAGCGCGCCAACAGCGCATACGGCTGGGTCCGCTCGGACGACTGATCATCGTCAGACTGATCGCGGAGACCGTCGCGGTCTCCGCGATTTCATCCTCTCCGCCGCATTCGCGGCCGATCACGCCAAAGCCGTCAAACGGCCATCAGCACGCACGTTCGTTGTGTGGAGGACCTGTTATGATGACAGTCGAACGCTCCGCGAGGCGATCTCTGTTCAGAGTTGCCGTATTCTTGTCAGTCGTGATTATGCTGACCTGGGGGATTCGCGGGCAGCGAGCCGCCGAGTCGCAGGAGAAGCCGGCCGACGGGCCGGCCTCGCATTTTCATCACGTTCATCTCAACACGACCGATCCGAAAGGTGCGATCGACTTCTACACCCGGACCTTCGACTCCGAGCAGGCGCGTTTCGCCGGACTGCTGGACGCGGTCTGGGCGCAGAAATCGTGGCTCCTCTTCTCGAAGGTCAACGCGGCGCCGCCGTGGGAGCTGACCTCAGCGATCTGGCACATCGGCTGGGGAGCGGAGAACATGCCCGAGACCTATGAACGTCAGCTCAAGATGGGGACGAAGTTCTTCGAGCCTTTGACAGATATCAGCGACATCGGCGGGAATCCGAACGCGCGCCCGGGCAGCTTCTATTACGCGTACGTCGAAAGTCCGGATCACGCGCTGATCGAGCTCAATACGGCGCCGCACCATCATTTCGGGCACCTGCATCTGTTCAGCGCCGATCCGGTCTCGGCCGGCGAGTGGTACGAGAAGCACCTCGGAGCGAAGCGACGCGGCATGCGATCGCCGTCGCGCGAGCCCCGCTTCTACAGGGGCTTTCAGATCGGACCGAGCGTTTCGCTGATGATGGACAACGTCAATATCATCATCTTCCCGATCGAGTATTCGAAGAAGGCCTACGCCGAGCACTGGAAGGGCAAGACGGAGATCGATTCGACGAAGGGACGCGCCATCGATCACATCGGCGTCAGTTTCGACAATGTCGAGCTGGCAGTAGAGAAGCTGCGCAAGGACGGCGTCAAGGTGACCGATGAGGTTCGTTCGATCGCCGGCGGGAAAGTCAAATTCGGATTCATCGAGGGCCCCGACCGGATCAGGATCGAGGTGATCGAGGGCCATCCGTCAAAGGAATAGCAGTCATCAAGCACCAAATGGAGGAAATTTCAATGCGAGGTTATTTTAAAGCTGCCGGGATTATCCCGGTGCTGCTGCTCGCCGCGCTGCCGGCCATGGCCCAGGACAAGCTGGTCGGACGCTGGGAGGGCAAGATCCAGTCGATTCAGGGCGAGCGCCCGACGGCAATGGTGATCAAAAAGAACGGCGGCGATTACACCGGCCGTTCGCTGGGCATGCGGCCGGGGCAGGAGATCGAACTCAAGGATATCAAAATCGACGGCGACAAGGTGACCGCCAAGGCCGACGTCGAGACGCCGCAGGCGCAGATCACGATCAACTACAGCTTCACGCTCGCCGGCGAGTCGATGAAGGGGCAGGGCGCGATCGACTTCGGCGGTCAGAATTTCACCTTCGACCTCGACCTCAAACGGGTCAGCGGCGATACCGAAGCTCCGCTCTCGGCCGGCCAGCCCGCGGCGGGCGGCGGCGGTGCGGCCGGCGGTGCGGCCGGCGGTGGTGGCGGGCAGCAGGCTCGCGGCGGAGGCCAGCAGCGCCGGAGCGTCGAACAGCCTCAGCAGAAGCAGTCGATCGACTATTTCGTCGGCAAGTGGTCGTTCAAGTACGTCGGACGTGAATCGGCTCTCGGGCCGGCCCCGCGACAGGGTTTTGTTACCTTCACCAAACGCGCTGACGGTAAATCGGTCGAAGGCACGGTCGAGGGAACTCATGACGGTGGAGCGTACCGCGAGAGCCTGGTCGTCAGTTTCGATGAAGCGACGAAGTCGCTGACCTTCTCGGAAAAACTGGCCGGCGGAGTGGCCCTCAACAGCCGCGGCGACTGGTCGAGCCCGATCGCGATCCGCTTCAGCGTCGATCCGGTCCAGGCCAAAGGACAGAAGCTGCAGCTCAAGCGGACGATCTCGATCGTCGCTGCGCATTCCTTCACCGTGACCGAGGAGCTGTCGGAGGACGGCGGCCCGTTCGTCCGGCTCGGCAACGCGGTCTTCTCCAGGGCCGAGTAGGCGGATGGATTTGGGTGCCAATTGTAATAGTTTCCAGTTGCCAGTTATAACTGCTCAGCCCCTCTTGGTTGAGTCGATGTCTAATCAAGCCCGCGAAGCGGCCGACATAATATAGCCCCGGGTGAAGCGAGG
>CALBSU010000186.1:0-2500 GCA_937967285.1 uncultured Acidobacteriota bacterium | reverse complement strand
TCCCTGAAGCTGGCCGCACTTGCACTGCCAGTTGCCGATCCTGTACTCGACGAATTCCAGCGAGGATGTGTCGCGGAAATCGGAGATCGGGAAGGTCGACCGGAAGACCGCCTGCAGTCCCGTGTTGTCACGCTCCGGCGGCAGCAGATCCATCTGCAGGAACCGGTCGTAACTCTCACGCTGCACTTCGATCAGATTCGGGATCCGGACCGAGGTCTTGATCTTCGAGAAATCGTACCTCGAACCGTTTCCGTTGACCTCACCACTGCCTGACTGATGATTGGGATTGCTCTCGATTGCCATTGCGAATCACGCCCTTCTTTGCAGTGGCTGATTGGCCGCCTCGTTTGCGGCCCAGCCGGAATGACAAAGCGGCGGCAGGCACAACGATGTCCCTGCCGCGCGCTTCGCGGTTATGTTATCTCTTCGGATTGTATGCGTTTGCCGATGATCTATAACCCGGAAGTATACGTGAATAAAATCACGCTGTAAAGGGATGTCAATCCTGACCTGCGGCAAAACGACCTCCCGGCGACTGGGAGCCCCAGTCGCCGGGGGAACCGTGGCTATTTGAGTTCGACGGTCGCGCCGGCGTCGGCCAGCTGCTTCTTCATTTTCTCGGCATCGTCCTTGGAGACGCCCTCCTTGACGGGCTTGGGAGCGCCGTCGACGAGGTCCTTGGCCTCCTTGAGACCGAGGCCGGTCAGCTCGCGGACGACCTTGATGACGTTGATCTTGTTGGCGCCGGCGCCGGTCAGGATGACGTCAAAGGTGTCCTTCTCCTCGGCGGCCGGAGCGGCAGCCGCTCCCGCGCCGGCGACGACGACCGGAGCGGCCGCCGCTGCCGCCGAGACGCCGAAGGTCTCTTCGAGCGTCTTGACGAGTTCCGAAGCCTCGAGAAGAGTGAGGCCCTTGATCTGTTCGACTAAGTTCTGAATATCCGCCATGATTTTCTGATTCCTCCCGGATGACGATCATCTCGTCGATCCATGCCAATAATTAACTTTAATTTCGTATTACATTCCGGACCTGATTCGACGGGTCGGAATGCGCTCGTGTTCGACTTCAGAACCGGCCGGGGCATCACTCCCAACAGATTCGTTGGTCAAGAGCGACCGCGTACTGACAAGGCAACGCGACCGTGAAAAAACGTGCCCGGGATCGATGATCCCGCAAACCGTGACTAGGCCTCGGCGCCCTTCTGCTTGGAGATCTCGTTGACCACCACCGCGAGGTTGCGGGGGACGGCATTGATCACCGTGGCAATCCGCTGGGCCGGAGCATTGAGCAGGAACATCAGCTTGCTGACCAGCTCCTCCTTCGAGGGCAGGGTGGCGAGGCTGTCGATCTCCTGAATGCTGATCGGGCGACCCTCGACGACGCCGGCCTTGAAGGTCAGCTCCTTGTTGTCCTTGGCGAACTTGCTGAGCACCTTGGCCAGGCCGACCGGGTCGTTCTGGCTGTAGGCGATGGCCGTCATCCCGACGAAGTGCTCCTTGAGCGATTCGAGCTGGGTCCCCTCGACGGCCAGGCGGCCGAGGGTGTTCTTGACGACCTTGTAGTTGAGTTCCGCTTCGCGCAGGGCGCGGCGCAGCTGCCCGTCCTTCTCGACGCTCAGACCGTCGAAACTGACGAGCAGGGCATGGCCCGTCTCGCTGAGCTGCTCCTTGAGATATTCCAGATCCGTTTTCTTCTGTTCTCTTGTCTTCATGATCTCAGATTCCGTTTCGTATCGTTCGTTAAAGAAGGGAAGTGTCAGCTGACGGTGACCGGGTCGATGTTGATTCCGGGTCCCATGGTCGTCGCGACGTTCACCTTCTTGACGTACTTGCCCTTGGCGGTGGCCGGTTTGGCCTTGATCACGGCATCGATCAGCGATTTGGCGTTCTCGGTGATCTTGTCGGCCGGGAAGGAGACCTTGCCGACCGGGACGTGAATGACGCCGGTCTTGTCGACGCGGTATTCAACCTTGCCCGCCTTGGTCTCCTTGACTGCGTTGGCGACATCGATCGTGACCGTGCCGGTCTTCGGATTGGGCATCAGTCCGCGGGGACCGAGCACCTTGCCGAGCGTACCGACCGAGCGCATCATGTCGGGCGTCGCGATGAGGGCGTCGAAATCGAGGTATCCGCCCTTGATCTTGTCGACCAGTTCGTCGCCGCCGACCTCGTCGGCGCCGGCATCCTGCGCCTCGCGCTGTTTTTCCGGCGTGCCGGCGATGACCGCGACCTTCTTGTCCTTGCCCAGCCCGTGCGGGAGAACGATCGTTCCACGCACCAGCTGATCAGCCTTGCGTGGATCGACGCCGAGAACCATCGTCACTTCGACGGTCTCATCGAATTTGGCGAATGAAATCTTCTTGGCGAGGTCGATTGCTTCAGGTAAGGTGTAGAGCTTGCTCGTCTCGATTTGAGAGAGGGCAGAGCGATACTTTTTTCCTGCCATTGATACGTCCTTTCAGGTCTTAGCGTGACGCGCGCGGCGTCACTCCCTATGTTGC
>CALBSU010000185.1 GCA_937967285.1 uncultured Acidobacteriota bacterium | reverse complement strand
GACAGGAACTGATCCGGATCACTTGATTCCGCCGACCGTCTGCTGCCAGGTCAATGACCGTCTCAGCACATTCAGTCGCATCCGCTCGCGCTCGGCGGTCAGCCCTTCGAGCTGGTCGACGATCGCATCGAGCAGCGGATATGTGAACGCTCCGGCGTGCGTCACGACCTGCGGATAGTAGGAGAGCTGCAGCGATCCGCGGGAGTCATGATGAAAAGCCCTGACACTGTCATCGTCGAGCGTCTCGACCTCTGCATTGATCGGCAGCACCAGCCGCGGTATCCGCTGGTGACTCCCGTCTGCGTCCAGCCAGCCGAGCAGCAGAATACCTATCATCACGCCCTGTTCATTCAGATAGTCAGGACTGAATACCGCGTTGAGTTCCTTCGGCGTCGAAAGACGTGGTCCGTAATTGCCGTATTCAGGGTTGATGAGCTGTGAATTGTAGATGACGCCGACGACTACCGCCCCCTCGACCGAGACGCCGACGAAACGGCCGAAATGGTAGTCCGCGACCGCGGGAACCTGCCCCGTCTCCATCGAGTCGAGCACCCTTGCGGAATAATCGACATGCGAATTCGATTTTATGATCTTGGCGATGAACATATCAGCAGCCGTTGCGAATCATACATGCGGGCGCCATTTGGCGTCCAACCTCATCAGTCCGTGGATCACTTCATCGGTGACGACATCGAACTGATACATCTGGTTGTGAATATCGGCCGGATCATCCCAGGCCGGATCGCCGGGTCGAGTGTAAACCTTGAGCGAGAGAAAATATACGTTGTGCGTCAGATCCAGCCGGGAGATTCGCAGATCGACCGTCCCGGCGCCCTTTCTGACGGGGATCCATTCAGGATCGGTATCATGATTGTTGATGCTGGCGATGAAAACGCCGTCATACCGGTGAATATCGACGGCGAAGACCGCGCGGTCGAAATCCTCATCGGATTCGTAATGAAGCCGGATCGTGACCGGATCGCCACTCCTGAAGACCCAGGTCGCCTCGCCGCAGGCATTGATCATCTCGACGCGGGTGAACTGAATCCGACCGTTGCCCCAGCGAGATCCTGTGAGCTTGAGCTCGCGGAGGATCTCGTCGTGTTCGCGCGATCCGATGCCGCCGTTGCCGGCCGCATCCCGCAGGCGCGCATCCTCGAGCCGGGCGCAGAATGCCTGGTAAGCGGTCACGACCTCACGGGCCTCGCCGATCATGGCCACCTTTCCGCCCTCGAGCCAGACGGCACGGCGGCAGAATCGCTGCACCAGTTGCGGATCATGCGAGACGAAGATGACAGTCTTGCCCGACTTGAGGAAGTGATCCATGCGATCGAGCGATTTTCGCTGAAAGTAGACGTCGCCGACCGACAGCGCTTCGTCGACGATCAGCACGTCAGGGTCGACGTGGATCGCCGAGGCGAAAGCCAGCCGCATGAGCATGCCCGTCGAATAGGTCTTGACCGGCTGATCGACGAAGGCTTCGAGCTCAGCGAACCTGACGATCACGTCGAGACGCTTCTTCATTTCGTCCTCGCTGAAACCGAGGATCTGTCCGCTGAGCAGGATATTTTCGCGCCCCGTGTATTCCGGATTGAAGCCGCTCCCGAGTTCGAGCAGCGCCGTCACCCGCCCCTCGACGTAGACCGACCCCTGCGTCGGCTGCAGAACGCCGGCGATGATCTGGAGCAGCGTCGTCTTCCCTGCCCCGTTTCTGCCGATCACGCCGACGGCCTCTCCCTTCGGAACATCGAAACTGACGTCATCGAGCGCCCAGAAATCGCGATGGTACTTGCGCCGCCCGCGAAGCAGAATCTCCTTCAGTCGCCCTGAAGGGTTTTCGTATATTCGATAGAGTTTTGAAACCTTGTCGACTCGAATCATCTGGAACGGCCTGCGTGCTCAGTCATAAAGCTCATGTGGATACCTGTCGATCCGGCGGCTCTGCTTGCGCCCGACGGCGAAGATGTTGTCTCCGCGCAGTTCCCGCGGCACTCCGGCCCGGTCGAGCCACGAAAGGAACTCTTCGTCGGTCCGGTGCCAGACATCTTCAGTAAACAGCCGGACGACCTTGAAACCCGCGGATTCCATGACGATCCGGACATCGGCCGGAGTGTATTCGCGGCTGTGACGATCGGCCGGGTTGCTGCGATTGTAGAGGCCGTAAATATACGGGCTGCGACCGCCGAGGCTCTCCTGCAGACTGAAGGCGCTGGCGATGTTCGGAGTGGTCAGTATCAACAGGCCGCCCCATTCGAGCACGCGATGCAGTTCCGTCAGCATGTGCATCGGATCCTCGCGCAGGTGCTCGATCAGCTCGCAGCAGAGCGCCACATCGAAGGAGCCGTCCTCGAACGGGAACGGTTCGCGCTCGACATCGAGATTCTTCATCCGGAAAGAGATCTCTTCTCCGGTGATCGCGCTTCTGACCGTCTGGAGCTTCTCGTCGGGGCTTCCCTCCCACCAGTTCGTTACCAGAATCTCATCCGCCGAGCCGTATCTGTGAACGAGCAGCGGCATCTGCAGATAGCTGCTCAGATCAAGAACACGCCGGGCGCCGGCGGGCACCAGTTCGGCGGTCCGCAGAATCCTCTCGCGGTGAAGCCGGATATACGAGCTGGCGTGCGGGTCGTCGGAATAGAAAGCCGAGATGTAATCGAGCGCCTCGCGATGATCGAACTCGATCGTCGCGGGAGTTTCTTCGAATTCGAGCCGGTAACCGGTTCTTTTGAGCTCAGCCCGGCGATGTCGCGTCGACTTCTTCCTGCTGACGCGATCGGCGAACTCGAGGTATCCGGCGGCGGAGCGCGAGATGTCGCACTCCCTGCGCACCCATTCCGCGGCGGAGCGACCGAGCCGCTCGCGCAGATTCGGCCGGTAGGCGAGGGCCTGCAGCCTCGCTCCGAGATCCTTCTCCTCGTTCGGCCCCAGCGCAACCTTGAGACAGATCTCATCCGGCAGGTCGCCGAACTGCCCGAAATCCGAGACGATCACCGGCTTGCCCGCGCCGAGCGACCGGATCAGCGTGCCTGATGTCTCGCCCGCCGTGGGATACCTCAGGTTGACGATGCAGTCCACCGCCTTGAGATATCGGAAGAAATCCTTCTCGGTCACGTAGCCGGTTATTCTCACCCGGTCGCCGAGGTCCATCTCCTCGATCAGCGGAGCAACGCTCCACCTCCAGTGATCTTCGCCGACGATGACATAGTACGCATTTGGAACCAGATTGAGCAGCCTCTTGAAGGCCCTCAGGACAACGGGTATGCGCTTGGATTCGGTGACGAACCCGTGAGAAGAGAGGACGAACGCATCGTCGGGTATCCCGAGCGAACGCCGGCAGTCCTCGCGATCAAAACGGTCCAGTTCGAGCGCAACGGGCGAGAGATGATGCCTGACGATCCCGACGGGCACATCGCCCTGCAGCCCTTCGAGCTGCGAAGCCGCATATTCGTTGTGCACCAGTATCCCGAGACTGCGCTCGATCAGTCGCCGGTTGAGCGGCAGCAGAAACTGCTGATATTCGCTGCTCACCGCGCCGTAGGAGCGCATATCCGCGATCCTCGCGCCGTTTCGGCCGTAGGCGTAGAACATCTCGTCGCGGTATGCCTCGCGAGCTTCCCGGCCCAGCGTCCTCCACGCGATCAGATGATGCAGGCAGTGCTCGTGCAGCACTATCACTCCGGGCGTTTTGAGCGCGCGATCGTATACGAATTCGTGATAGGGGTTGTTGCCGAGATGATAAAGGCAGAGATCGAACGGAGCGCCGGCGTCGATCTCGTCGAAATGCATCGCATCGAAGACTGCGTAATCGGAGCGCCCCTGGTTCTCGCGCAGCTCCTTCTCCTGTTCGACGAAGACGGATATTTCGGCTCCCTCGGCGAGATACGGCAACAGCTCGGCATTGTAGTCGGCAATGCCGGATCTGCTCGGCGGAAGCGGTGTGAAACAGGCGATTCGCATTGGAGATTCTCAAAAACCGGGGCGTCGACGCGGCGTTTCCGGAGTCCGCGCCGATCAGGCGGCGACAGCCGTTCTCCGACGCCAGAAATATCCGATGACCGCACCGGCAAAGAGCAGAATCGCAATGAACTGGGAGGTCGAGAGCCCGTAGACCTCGCCCCTCGGATCGTCGCGCCAGAATTCGATGATGAAACGGGCGACCGCATAGAGGGCCGCATAGATCAGAATTATCTGCCCGTGGAATGCACGGCGGCGAAAGAGGACGAGCAGCAGCAGGAACAGAACGAAGGTCGCCGCCGCCTCGTAGAGCTGCGTCGGATGGAGATTGACCGGCGCCAGGATACCGCCCAGCCGCTCGGACCAGACATTCTGCTGGATGGGATCCGAAAGATGTGAGACCAGCGTCGGCACTCCCGTCGTTTCATGTCCCTTGTCGGTGAAATGCACGCCGCACCACGCCGTGGTCGGCTTGCCCCAGCAGCAGCCGGCGCTGAAACATCCCAGCCGGCCGATCGCCTGCCCGATCGCAATGCCCGGCGCACAGGCGTCAGCGGTCCTCCACCACGGCAGCTTGTACAGACGCATGACGACGACCGACGCGATCACCGCGCCCAGAAATCCGCCGTAGAAGACGCCACCCGATCGGAAGAAATCGAGCGAGAAGATCTGCCCGGGATTGTCCCTGTAGTATGAGTTCCATTCGGTGACGACCATCAGCAGCTTCGATCCGATCAGTGAAGCCGCCAGCACCCACAGGCCGAGATCGTAAACCTTCTGACGGTCCAGCCCGTCACGCGCCGCCAGCCGCGCCATCACCAGCAGCCCGGTCACGAAAGCCAGCGCCAGCATCAGTCCGTATGTATTCAGCGTGATATCGACAAAAGGGAGTTTGAAAAGTTCGGGGAACATTTGACCTTCCGGATTGGATATTTGATTTCGCTCGCAGTTACTCCGCTGAGCCGATCTGTCCGCCTTCGACGGGACGCAGGCGCGCGGCACGCTCTTCCCTGATCATCTCGATCGCGAGCAGGATCGCTCCGACGCAGATCGCCGAATCGGCAACATTGAAAGTCGGCCACGTATACTTCTCGGCCAGATGAACGTCGATGAAGTCGATCACCTCTCCAAGCCTGACGCGATCGATCAGATTGCCCACGATCCCCGCCAGCAGCAGCGATAGCGCCGCGCTGCCGAGGATATTGTTGCCGGGCGTTCGGATCAGATAAGCCAGCACCAGAATCGCAGCCACCAGAGAGATCACCGCAAAGATGACAGGCACGTTGAACTCGCTGTCGGCGAAGAGGCTGAACGCCACTCCGCGATTGGTGGCGTAAGTGAATCTGAACAGCCCCGGGATGACCTCGATCGAGAGAACCGGCTTCAGCGAATGGAAAGCCCAGTACTTGCTCAACTGGTCGAGCGCGAGAACGACGATCGTGATCAGCAGATAACCTGATTTCGCACGCATATGATTAAGCAACCAACTTCACACCGAAAACATCTCGTTCAGGCTCGCGGCGCAACGGGCACAGGCGGCCTGGTACCGTTCGTCCGATCCGACGTCGGTCGTGTAATGCCAGCACCGCTCGCACTTCACGCCCTCGGCCGCCTCGACGCGGACTTCCAGTTTCGCCCCGTCCTCAAGATCGACCCGGGAGACGATGAAGATGAATCGTAACTGCTCGCCGAACGACTCGAGGAAAGCGCGCGTTTCGGCATCCGAGACGATGGTCACGCGGGCTTCGAGTCCGGCGCCGATGAGCTTCGCATTGCGGGCCTCCTCGAGCGCCTTCATGACCTCGTCGCGCACCTCGAAGAGCCTGTCATAACGCGCCAGCAGGCCGTCGTTCTGCCATTCCGTGACGATCTCAGGGAAGAGCGTCATATGGACTGACGCAGCTTCAGCCGCCGCTCCTGGGACGTTCTCCCAGATCTCGTCGGAAGTGAAGGCGAGGATCGGGGCCGACATTCTCGCCAGCCGGTGGACGATCTCGTAGAGCGCCGTCTGGGCCGATCGCCGCGCGGTCGACCGTGGCGCCGAAGTGTAGAGCCTGTCCTTGAGGATATCGAAATAGAGCGACGAGAGCTCGATCGTCGCGTACGAGTATAGCGTCTGATAGACCTCAGTGAAATCGTAGCGCTCGTACGCATCGAGGACCTTGCGAGTCACCCTGTTGATCTCGGCCAGCGCCCACCGGTCGATTTCGAACATGTCCTGATAAGCGACCCGGTCGGCCGCCGGATCGAAGCCGTCGAGATTTCCAAGGCAGTATCGGGCAGTGTTGCGTATCTTGCGATAGGCGTCCGAGATCCGCTTGAGAATCTCGTCCGAGACGCGCATGTCCTCGTGATAATCGAGCGCCGAGCACCAGAGACGCAGGATCTCCGCGCCCATCACTTTGATCACCTTCTCGGGTTCGACGACGTTGCCCTTCGATTTCGACATCTTCTCGCCGTTGCCGTCGACCGCCCAGCCGTTGGTGATGACGGTCCGGTACGGCGGCTGCCCCTTGGCCTCGAGCCCGACGACGAGCGACGAGTTGAACCAGCCGCGGAACTGGTCGCCGCCCTCGAGATAGACATCGGCCGGATACGGCAGTCCATACCGTTCGAGAACGGCGATCGAACTCGACCCGGAATCGAGCCACACGTCGAGGATATCCGTCTCCTTGCGAAAACGGCTCGACCCGCATTTGCCGCACTTCGTTCCGGCCGGCATCAGATATTCGGGCTCGCGCAGGTACCAGGCGTCGGCCGACTCCTTCTCGAAGATATCGGCCACGTGATTGATCACATTGACGTCGCAGAGGCTTTCGTCGCAGTCATCGCAGTAGAAGACGGTGATCGGGACTCCCCACGCGCGCTGGCGCGAGATGCACCAGTCGGGCCGGTCGCGGAACATGTTCTTCATCCGCTCGAGCCCCCACTCGGGAACCCACTGGATCCCGTCGCAGGCCGCGATCGCACGATCGTTGAGCCCAGTCTTCGTCATCGAGATGAACCACTGCGGCGTCGCCCTGAAGATGACCGGGTTGTGACAGCGCCAGCAATGCGGATACTGATGCTGGAACTTCTCGACCTTGAGCAGCGCGCCGATCTCCTTCAGATGTTCGATGACAGCACGGTTGCCGTCGTTCTCG
>CALBSU010000184.1 GCA_937967285.1 uncultured Acidobacteriota bacterium | reverse complement strand
GGAAACTTCTCCACTGGAAACTTCTCCACTGGAAACTTCTCCACTGGAAACTTCTCCACTGGAAACTTCTTCACCTTCTCCACCCGAAACCAATCATTATGTGCGGCATAGCCGGAATGGTCTCTATTTCGGGCTCAGTCGACACGGATGTGGTCCGGCGGATGACCGATGCCCTGATCCATCGCGGGCCGGACGATCACGGATACTGGTTTGACGGTCATTGCGCGCTCGGGCATCGGCGGTTGTCGATCATCGACCTGTCGGCGGCCGGCCGTCAGCCGATGGAGAATTCGGACGGCAGCCTGCAGATCACCTTTAACGGAGAGATCTACAATTTCCGCCAGTTGAGGCGGCAGCTCGAGGTTGACGGGTATGTCTTCCGCACTCAGACGGATACAGAGACGATACTGCATGCCTATGATCGCTGGGGGGATGCCTGCGTTACCCGGCTGCGCGGGATGTTCGCCTTCGGGCTGTGGGACGCGCGGCGGAAGCGGTTACTCCTGGCGCGGGACAGAGTGGGGAAGAAGCCTCTGTTTTATGCCAGGGTGGGTGAAAGGCTGTATTTCGCTTCGGAAATTCAGGCTCTGCTCACGGTCGGCGATATCCCTCGTGATGTAAATTACTCAGCGATAGATACTTATCTCAGCTACGGCTACATACCGGCCCCGCACACCGGTTTTACACATATTAATAAGATACAGCCGGGGCATACGCTCGCCTTTGAAGCGGAATCAGGCCGGCTGAGCCAGGAGAGGTACTGGCAACTCAGCTATGTGCCGAAGCACCGGATCGGAGAGGAAGAGGCGTGTGATGCGCTGCGCGAGACGCTGACCGAGGCGGTTCGGCTGCGGATGATCAGCGATGTTCCGCTGGGCGCCTTTCTGTCGGGCGGGATCGATTCCAGCATCGTGGTCGGGCTGATGGCCGGCCTGTCTACCTCGCCGGTAAAAACCTTTTCGATCGGGTTCAGGGAAGCGGCGTTCGATGAGACGGCTCATGCCCGCCGGATAGCGGAGAAGTGGGGGACCGATCACCATGAGTTCATCGTCGAGCCCGACGCGGCGAGCATCATCCCGATGCTGGTCCGTCATTACGGCGAACCGTATGCGGACTCATCGGCGATTCCGACCTTCTACGTTGCGCAGATCACGCGACGGCATGTGACCGTGGCGCTCAACGGGGACGGCGGCGATGAGAGCTTCGTCGGGTATGAGCGTTATCTGGCCAATGAGATGGCATCCAGGATTCAGTCCGTGCCCGGCGCGGCGGTCGCCGCCGGGATGCTGCGCCATCTGCTCCCGGATTCGATCAACCCGAAGAGCAATCTCAGGCGGGCGCGCAGGTTTCTCTCGGTCGCCTCCATGCCGATGGCTGAACGGTACGGCCGCTGGCTGACATTCTTCACGCCGGAGGAGAAAGAATCTCTCTTCACGCCGGAGTTCAAAAGGTTGATTTCTAACCGGAATGACGGGTTCTATCAAAACCTCTTCGCTGAATTCGAGTCGCTCGGTCCGATCGACGGTGCGATGGCTGCCGACGTGGCCGCATACCTGCCTTACGACCTGCTGGTCAAGGTCGATATCACCTCGATGGCCAACTCGCTCGAAGCCCGATCCCCTTTCCTCGATCACGAGGTGATGGAACTGGCGGCCCGCCTGCCGGTTAATCTGAAATATAAGGACAGGCAGCTTAAATATCTGTTGAAGAAGGCTTTCGCTGACCTGTTGCCGTCCGAAAACGTGGACCGGCGAAAGATGGGCTTCGGGGTTCCGGTGGGTGACTGGTTCCGCGGGCCGCTGAAAGAGCTGCTGCTGGATTCGCTGACCGGCTCAGGCGCGCGGACTCACGATTTGTTCAGGCCTGAGGATATCCAATGCCTGGTTGACGACCACGTATCCGGACGCCGTGACAATGCTTTTAAACTGTGGAACCTTCTGATGCTGGAACTGTGGTTGAGGATGTAGATTTCGACGCCAAGAAGCCAAGGTGGGCCAAGAGGGATTCGACGCCAAGGCGCCAAGATGCGCCAAGAAGGATTAATAGGATCAGAGGGCAGAATATCTCAATTAACCGGGTAGGGATGAGTTGCTCGAAGGCGATGAAATTACCCGCTTGATGCCGTCAGCTAATCTGAACTCATTGAAGTAGAATTCCATAAAATCTATCTGAAACTCTTGGCAAAACTTGGCATCTTGACGTCAAATCCTACTTGGCCTGTCTTGGCATCTTGGCGTCAAAATCTCTCTTGGCAACTCTTGGCGCCTTGGCGTCAAAATCATTGAAGATGCCTCATAAAGTAGTCCGTATCATCGACAGGCTGAACATCGGCGGGCCGGCCAAACATGTCACCTGGTTGACGGCGGGGCTGGATCCGGAAGAGTTCTCGACGACTCTGGTGGCGGGGACGGTTCCGCCCGGAGAGGGCGATATGTCCTGGTTTGCGCGGCAGCAGGGCGTCGAGCCGCTGGTCATCCCGGAGATGTCGCGCGAGCTGAGCCCGCGTGATCTGCTGGTGATCTGGAAGCTGCTGCGTCTCTTTTTCAGGCTCAAGCCGGACATCGTTCACACGCACAAGGCGAAAGCAGGAGCGGCAGGCAGAGTCGCTGCGACAATCTACAGCGTACTTGCGCGCCGGAAGGTCCGAATCTTCCACGCTTTTCACGGCCATATCTTTCACAGTTATTACGGACCGCTGAAAACGAAGCTCTTTCTGCTGATCGAGCGGATGCTGGCGCGTTTCTGCACTGATCGGATCATAGTCATCAGTCCGCAGCAACTTGAGGAGATCAACGGCCGGTTCGGGGTTGGAAGGCGGGAACAGTTCTCCGTCATTCCGCTGGGTTTGGATCTGAATGAACGTGCTGATGCCGATCCGGGGCTGCGAAGGGAACTGGGCATAACGAACGGGACACCGCTGGTGGGGATTGTCGGCCGGCTGTGCGAGGTCAAGAATCATTCGATGTTTCTGAAGGCATGCGCGGGGTTGCGGGATTGCGGCGCCAGTTTCGCAGTCATCGGCGACGGCCATCTGAGGGAAGAACTGGAAGCGGAGGTCGAAACGCTG
>CALBSU010000183.1 GCA_937967285.1 uncultured Acidobacteriota bacterium | reverse complement strand
GTTCTAGCTGGTCAACCACTCTCCCCTATCCCCGTGAGGGGCTGAGCAGTTACTTTTACTTTCTACTTTTATGGACCTTCCACTGATCAATGCAGCGGAGCGCGGCGCCGACGGTATGCCGTCGCTGCTCGTCTTTTTCGAGACGGATTGTCCGACCTGCCGTTTGCTTTTTCCCTATCTCAATCGACTGCGCGAAGCGTTCGGCGAGGATGATCTGCATCTGTTGGGCATTTCGCAGGATGGGCAGCCGGAGACGCTGCTCTTCATCGAGCAGTTGAAGGTCGGGTTTCCGATCGCGCTCGATGCGGGGCTCGAGGTCTCGCGACGATACGATCCGCAGGCGGTGCCGTCGCTCTTTCTGCTGGATGCGAACCGGCGGATCATCGAGAGTCTGGAAGGATTCGACAAGGAGCGGCTGAATGCGATCGCCGCGCGGATTTCAGAGCTAACGGGAAGAGAAGCCGTAACTATCGCGGACCCGTTTGACGGGGCGCCGGCCCGCAAGTACGGCTGCGTATCGCGGCATCTCGAAGGGGCTGACGCGGGCGCCGGAATCGTTCCGGTCGATCCGTATTCCGCCCAGGGCTCGCGCGCCTCTCGTATCGTTCTGAGCGACGATGAGGATCCGTTCGATTACTGTCTGGGGTACGATCCTCTGCCGGTCATTCCTCCGACTGTTGAAAGAGTCGAGCGGATGCTCGCGGCGACAGCGCTCGATCCTGAGCAGGTGATCGGGCTGGTTCCTCCGAACTACGGCGCCGCCACGGTCGAGAAGATCGCGGCCAATGCGGTCATGGCCGGCTGCGCGCCGGAGATGATGCGCGTTCTGATTCCTCTGGTCCGCGCCGGATGCGACGAAAGGCTGAATCTGCACGGCGCGCAGGCGACGACTCATTTCGCGGCGCCGCTGCTGATCCTCAACGGGCCTGTCAGAAGGGAACTCGGATTCGCCTCCGGCAGCAACGTCTTCTCGAATGTGGCGCGGGCAAACAGCACGCTGGGCAGGGCATTTCAACTGATACTGACCAATATCGGCGGCGCCCGGCCCGGCGAGATAGACATGTCAGCGCTGGGCAATCCGGGCAAGTTTTCATACTGCATCGCTGAGAACGAGGAGGCGAGCCCGTGGGAGCCGCTCCACGTCGAACAGGGCTTCAAGCCCGACCAGAGCGCCATCTCGATCTTCTGCGGAGAGGCTCCGCACGGAGTGAGCGAGCACAATGCGCGCCGTGGGGTGACGATCCTCAAGGCCATCAGCCGGGCGCTGGCGACCGTCTGGACTTATCGCGCGTGCATGCTCTTCGAAGCTTTCGTTATCCTCTGCCCCGAGCACGTCAGCACGCTCAAAAAAGATGGTTTCACCAAGCGGCAGGTGCGCGATTACCTGTTCGAGATGACGGGGGTGCCGGTCAGAGCGTTCGACGATGACGACGGCGAGGGGCTCAAGCTGGTGCATCTCTACGAGCAGGTCACCATCGACGGCGAGCCGCATTATCGGAAGTTCGCTCAACCGGAAGCGATCAAGCTGCTGGTGGCGGGCGGCGGAGCGGGGAAGTTTTCAGCCGTCATCGGCAGTTGGGCCGCGGGGCCGAGAGGCAGCCAGATGGTGACATATCCGATAGCAGATGAAAGTAAATAGCAGGAGGTATCGATGCCGACAATACTTGTCAATCCGATGGCCGAGAATACCGTCGAGAGCGGAGTCGCGGCTCAGCGTCTGGCGAAGCTGGAGGGAGCGACGATCGGGATGCTCGACATCAGCAAGCCCGGCGGGAGCGTCTTTCTTGACCGGCTGGAATCGATTTTGAGGGAACGCCACGGAGTTGCCGAAGTGCTGCGGTTGACCAAACCGACTTTCACCAAACCCGCGCCGGATGAGATCATTCAGCGGTTCGCCGCGGCCGGCTGCGACGCGGTGATCGAAGCCCTCGCCGATTGAGGGTCCTGCACGACGTGCAGTTTGCACGATTCAACCAGACTGGAGACGATGGGGATTCCCGCAGTGGCCGTGGCGACGCATGAATTCAGGACGGCCGCGCGGGCTCAGGCGGGGTTTCTTGGAAGACCGGATTACGAGCCAGTCTTCGTCGAACATCCGATTCAGGACAGGACGCGCGAGGAGATAGAAGCGAAAGCCGATGCGGCGGCCGTGGAGATTGTGACCAGACTCCTGTCCGCCGCAGGCGAACAGTCGTGAAATTTGAATGAAAAGCGCCGCCCGATCGCGAAAATTTATTAAACGCCAAGCCGCCAAGATCGCCAAGGTATATTAATGGCATCGAGCACCTGTATTAACCATTGTTCAATCGTCGATATTGAGGAGATTTGTACAATCCCATCCTTAATCCTCCCTTGGCCATCTTGGC
>CALBSU010000182.1 GCA_937967285.1 uncultured Acidobacteriota bacterium | reverse complement strand
ACCGCTCTCGAGCTACCCGCGGAGTACGCCGCCGAACGTTACCAGGAACATGGCGCCGGATGCGGCTGCGGACATGCCGAATGCCAGATATAAAATAATGGCAACTGCTTAGCCCTTGAGAAAAATTAGAAGCCATGACGGCCAAGGTTTATTATGGCAATGATGATCCGGGTCTAACCGATGTTCGAGCAGCGAGATGGAGGAATCATAGGCCCTCCCACCCTAAATCCATCCTGGCCATCCTGGCGCCTTGGCGTTTAATAACTTTTCCCGACAGGGCTGAGCAGTTGGAAATAATGTTTCTTTGATGACCGACCTCATGCTATCCTTCGGCGTGTCGCGACCGCTCAAACTCGATCGCGTTTGAGCCAATCATTTGAATTCTCAGCAAAAGCTCAAGCCGGCTCCCCGATTCGCCGCTCGATTCGCCGCCCGATTCGCCGCCAGAATCATCGCCCGAATCACCGGAGGATAACAATGCGAAGCCATCGGATTATCATTTTCACGATCGTCCTTGGGTCGATTCTGTTGCCGCTTTTTTCAGCATCCAGCCAGAGTCCATCGGGCACGATAGTCGGAACGGTCAGCGATCCGACCGGAGCGGTTATTCAGAGGGCGCGGATCACCGCTCGCAATCAGGCGACCGGGCAGGAGCGCAGTTCCGTCACCGATGACTCGGGCAAATTCCGGCTCGAGGGCCTGACGCCGGGCGAATACATCATAACCATCGAACGGGAAGGTTTCAGGGCCGCGCAGCAGAGCGTGACGATCGGAAGCGGCGCGCCGGCCGGCCTCGAGATCAGGCTCGAGATCGCCGAGACGCGTGCAGAGGTCGCCGTCGGCGCCAAAGGTGCGCTGGCTCCAAACAGCGATCCCAACTACCGCGCCGTCCGCGACGCGGCCGTCGATCAGACATACGAAATAAACGACGTCACGCTCAAACGCGATGCGGTCGTCTTCAAATTGATCTCAGGCCGGATCACCTTTTTCAAACCGGTCCTCGACAAGGTGGCCATGGCAGTCTTCGTCGGTGAAGGCGAATTCACGCTGACTCCCTACCTCGAGATCGAACGAAACTACATCAAGTCGCTGACCGGTAAGGAGTCCGTCACCGAGAGCTTCGACCGGCTGGTCGTGACCTTCACCGATCAGACCCTGTCCGAGATCCGCAAATCGGCTAAAGAAACCGCCGCCGATGCGCAGGCAGCGGCGCTGATGAAGGGATTTCGCGAGCGGATGCGCCGCAACACAGAAAGACCTCGCAGCCTGGTCGAGGCCCTCTTATCGGGCGAGGATATCGAGAACCTCGATGCCACGCTGCTCGCATACCTGCTCAACCCGAAACGCGGCCCGATGTTCAACGCCTGGATCCATGGCCGGAAGCACAACGATCTTAGGTTCTACCTGCGACCGTATGGAGCAATGCCGGGGCTTTCACCCGAAGAGGTCGCGCTGATCAATTTCGATCCGGCGGGGAAAGAAGAGGGCATCTGGTATCTCTCGCACACCGAAGACGAAATGAAGGCGGGCAAGGCCAGTTCCGGAGAGGACAAGCGCCTGATCGATGCCGAACATTACCGCATCGAGACAGTCATCACCGGCGAGAAGCTCACCTCGACCTGCGAGCTGACTTTCACCTCGTTGCTCGACGGCGAACGCGTCCTGACCTTCGGCCTGCTGCCGACTCTGCGGGTCACGAAAGTAACCATGGATAACGCCGAGATCGGTTTCATCCAGGAGAAGAAGGACGACGACAGCTCTTTTCACGCCATCCTCCCCTCGCCTCTGGTCAACGGCAAACAGTACAAGCTGACGATCGAATACCAGGGAACAAAAGTGCTCGACGACGCGGGCGGAGGCAACTTCGCCGTCAGCGCGCGCACCAGTTGGTACCCGAGCGTCAATTCATTCTATGACAAGGCGACCTTCGATCTGACCTTCAAAATCCCGAACAAGTTCGTCCTGGTCGGCGTCGGAAAGCTGATCAAGGAGGGGAAAGAGGGCGACTTCGCGGTCTCGCAGTGGGTCTCCGAACTTCCGCTGGCGGTGGCGGGCTTCAATTACGGCCGCTTCAAGAAGAAAGAGGTCTCCGATCCCCAGGCGAAGTATCAGATCGAGGGCTACGCCACATCGCAATTGCCGGACTACATGCGAGCGGCTGAAGGAATCGGCGGCATGTCTCCGTCGCGCCTGACCGACACCGCCATCGTCGACGCACAGAACTCGATCCGCATCTTCAATCACTGGTTCGGCGAATCGCCCTACGGCCGGATCGCCATCACCCAGCAGCCGCAGATGAGCTTCGGCCAGTCATGGCCGACCCTCGTCTACCTGCCGATCATCGCCTTCTTCGACTCGACCCAGCGCTGGCAGATGTTCGGCATCCAGAACAGACTGACCAGCTTCATCCAGGAGGTCACTCCGCACGAGGTCGCGCACCAGTGGTGGGGGCACATCGTCGGCTGGTCCTCCTATCACGATCAGTGGATCTCGGAAGGATTCGCCGATTTCTCTGCCGGCCTCTACCTGCAGTACACCCAGGGCGGCAAACTCGATCGCTACCTCAAATTCTGGGACACTCAGCGCCAGGCCATCCTCGAAAAGAACGCCTTCGGGCTGCGCCACAACGACGCCGGCCCGGTCTGGATGGGACTCCGGCTCAACACCGCCCGCACTCCCGGCGCATACAGCCGCGTCGCCTACAACAAAGGCTCCTACGTCCTGCACATGCTCCGCTGGATGATGTTCGATGCCCAGACCGGAGACAAGCAGTTCATAGAAATGATGCGCGACTTCGTCAAAAGCCATTCGCATCAGAACGCATCGACCGAATCGTTCAAATTCTTCGTCGAAAAACACATGAAATCCGGCATGGACCTCGACGGTAACAGGCGCATGGACTGGTTCTTCAACCAGTGGGTTTACGGCACTGAAATCCCCCAGTACAAACTGGAATACTCGCTCACAGAGGACGGCGGAACCACTCTCTCAGGCACCCTCACCCAGAGCGGCGTCTCGCCCGGCTTCAAAATGCTCGTCCCGATCTATCTCGACTTCGACGGCAAAATCATGCGGCTCGGCGAGATTGGCATCACCGGAAACATGACGACCCAGCCGTTTCAGGTTAAACTTCCTCGCAAACCCAAACGCGTCATGATCAATTACCATCACGACGTGCTCGCAACCGAGAGCGCCAGCGTCGCGAAATGACGCCATTTCAGAGAGGATTCATTGCCGGTATGAAGCATTACGTACTCAACGACATCCCCGAGGAGCAGGTGACAGACCTCTTTTCCCGCAAATTCTTCTCGGGCGAAAAGATCACCCTCGCCTTCATCAATATGAAGAAGGGCTGCGCCGTGCCGCAGCACCAGCACGACAGCGAACAGTTCAGTTACTGCCTCACCGGCTCTCTGGATTTCATTATCGGAGGCGAGAAGTTATGCCTCAAGGCGGGCGAGATGGTGATCATCCCGTCGAACGTCCCCCACGAGGCCGTGGCGAACGAAGACTTCACCGGCATCGACGTCTTCTCCCCCATCCGCATCGACTGGATCGAGGGGAGTGATGATTACCTTCGTCAGAAGTAGAAAGTAGAAGGTAGAAAGTAGAAAGGCAGAGTAGAGCCGCCGTTACCCTTGGAATTTTGTATTCCGCGGGCTCCAGAGGGGGCGCGTCAAAAAATCAGAGATTTTGCCGGAACTTTGGTCGTGATATGAGCCAAATATCGGAGAATTTATGAATCTCAATGGCCGTATCACTATCGATCCTGAAATCTGCCATGGCAAGCCGGCCATTCGGGGGTGCGCTACCCCGTAGAAATCATCCTTGAATTGCTTAGCGCCGGAATGACAACAGAGGAGATTCTCGCAGATTATGATGATCTGGAGCTAGATGATATTCTTGCTGCACTTAACTATGCGACTCGGCTGAGCCGGATCAAGCGTATTGAACCCGCGTTGGTATGAAATTTCTTGTTGATGCGCACCTGCTAAAGAGGCTCGCTGAACTCTTGAAACAGGCGGGACACGATACGATTCATAAAAGAGACCTGCCTTCAGGTAGTCGTACCAAAGACTCGGATCGTAGTAACCTGATATACCATTTCTAATGGCGTGGCAATTTTAACGATCGGTCAGTTTCCCTTATTGCTCGGGCCGCCATAGGATTCAACTTCAAG
>CALBSU010000181.1 GCA_937967285.1 uncultured Acidobacteriota bacterium | reverse complement strand
GCCTACGAATACCTCGAAAAGCGGTTCAATCTGACAGTGCGGCTGCTCGGCAGCGCATCGTTCATCATCCTGCAGACCGGACGGCTCGCGATCGTGCTCTTCCTGCCATCACTCGCGCTCTCGGCAGTGAGCGGCATCAATATTTACTTGTGCATTCTGCTGATGGGGCTGCTGACGACGATCTACACCATGGAAGGCGGCATCGAGGCCGTCGTCTGGACGGATGTCGTCCAGGTCTTCGTGCTGCTCGGCGGAGCTCTGATCTCGCTCGTATTGCTGATCAACGGCGTCGACGGCGGGCTTTCTCAGGTGATCGATATCGGCCGGGCGGCCGAGAAGTTTCGCATGTTCAACTGGACCTGGGATTACACGACGACCGCGGTCTGGGTCGTTGTCGCCGGCAACATCGCAACCACGCTGATCCCGTACACCACCGATCAGTCCGTAGTCCAGAAGTACCTGACGACCAGCGACGAACGGCAGGCGGCCAGCGGAATCTGGACGAACGCAGTGCTGACCATCCCGACCGCGCTGATCTTCTTCGGCGCGGGCACGGCGCTCTATGCTTTTTATCGCACGCATCCCGGGCTGCTTGATCCCGGCGTGCCGACCGACGCGACATTCGCCTGGTTCATCGCCGACCGGCTGCCTCCCGGAGTGGCCGGACTGGTAGTCGCCGGAGTCTTCGCCGCCGCGATGTCCACGCTTTCAAGCAGTATGAACAGCATCGCCACGGCCGTGGTCACCGATTTTTACGCCCGCTTCAATTCGCGCGCGACCGACGCCAGGAAGATGGTCCTGGCGCGACGCCTGACCATGCTGCTCGGCCTGGTGGGAACGATGGTCGCCCTGCTCATGGCGACATTCGAGATCAAATCGCTGTGGGACCTGTTTCTGCAGGTGCTGGGCCTGTTCGGCGGAGGTCTGGCCGGAGTCTTCATGCTCGGCATCTTCACGCGGCGCGCTCACGGAAAAGGCGCGGTCCTGGGCGTCATCGCCGGCGCCATTGTCCTGTTCCTCGTTCAAAGGTACACACGCATTCACTTCTTCCTCTATGCGGCAACCGGCATCGTGACCTGCCTGGCGGTCGGGTATGCGGCAAGTCTGCTCATCCCGTCCGCGCGAAAGTCATTGGAGGGCCTGACCATCTACACCATCGGTTCGCGCCCGAAGGCGGACGAAACTGTGACCGATCCTCATCGATCACGGCCAATTTGACAGGCCGCTCACGTTGCGGGTATACAGGAAGATCTGCCGCGATAATCAAAATTTGAAAATCGCAGAGGCGCAGAGGAGACAGAGATTAATATTATGGATATTGATATTCTGAGTCTCGCCCCATTGGCATATTACGAACATTGCAATGCTAAAAAACTCTCTGCCCCCCTCTGCGCCTTTGCGGTTTAAATTTTAGAATACTTATCTCCCACTTAATGTAAGGAGCCCATATGCATCGAAAGTCAGGCCGGAACCGGCTTGAAAGTTCAGTCGCCTTTTTCGTCTTCTCGTTTATGCTGTTACTCGGTATCACGGCCCAGGCCCAGCCGAGTCGCAACGTCGCGATCAACGGCACGCAGGTCTTCCCCGAAAGCATAACCTCGACCTCTGACGGGACGATCTTTATCGGAAGCAGTGAGAATGGAGCCGTCTATCGCGCCGCGCCGAACACAAGGCGCGCCGAGGTCTGGATCGAGCCCGGCACCTCGGGAATGAAAAGAGCGATCGGCCTCCTGGCAGATGAAAAATCCGGCATATTGTGGGCGTGCGCCCCGAACGACACCGTCATCAGAGCCTTCGATCTGATGACCGGCGCATTCAAGCGCAATTATGGCGGCGGTTGCAATGACCTGACTGTCGCGAAAGACGGAACCGTCTATGCCAGCGCCTCAGGGAAAGTCCTGCGGCTGCGCCCCGGCGGGTCCGAATTCGAGCAATGGACCTCCAACCCGCAACTGGCTTCCGCCGACGGGATTGCGGCCCTGGAAGACGGCGCTGTCTACGTCAACACAACGAACACCGGCTTCATCTTCCGCATTCCTGTTACTCCGTCCGGAGCTGCCGGCGCGTTGAGAAAGCTGCGCACAATTCGCCCACTGGTTCGCCCTGGCGGCATGACGCCTGTCGGGCCCAAATCGCTGCTGATGGTCGAAGCCGAAGGGCGACTGGTCGAGATCACCATCTCCGGCGACGAAGCCCAGCTCCAGTTGGTTCGCGACGGACTCGCGAACGTACCGGCGGCGGTTACGCTCGTCGGCAACATCGCTTATGTCCTCGAGTCCAAAACTAATCTGCGCGGCCAGGATCCCGGCGCCTTCCTCGCGGCGGCTGTGCCGTACTCGCCTCAGGAAACTGAACTGAATTCCCGCCCGGCGAATGCCCCTGAGCAAAAACCTGCTTTCGCCGGCCAAACGCGCGCGCCCGAGGATAAAACGAACGTCGCCTATGACGTAGTCACTGTTGCCCAGGGACTGCAGCTCCCCTGGGGCCTGACATTTCTGCCCGACGGACGCATGCTCGTGACCGAACGGCCCGGCCGGTTGCGTGTCGTGAGCAAGAACGGCGAGCTCTCCGAACCCGTAGCCGGTTTGCCGGCAGTCGATTCTCGCGGACAGGGCGGATTGCTCGACATCGCGCTCGATCCGAACTACGCATCGAATCAGCTCATCTACTGGAGCTACGCTGAACCACGCGAGGGCGAAGTCAATAATACAGCCGTTGCCCGCGGCAAATTCGTCGACGGCCCGACGCCGCGAGTCGAAAACGTTCAGGTCATCTTCCGCCAGGCTCCCTCGATGAAATCCCTGCTCCACTTCGGCTGCCGGCTGGTTTTCGCGCGGGACGGCAAGCTGTTCATCACGCTCGGCGAAAGATCGATTATCGAGGGTCGCATGCAGGCTCAGCGACTGGACGGACTGCTGGGCAAGGTCGTTCGCATCAATCCCGACGGGTCGATCCCGAAGGACAATCCTTTCGTCGGCAAGACAGGAGCGCGTCCGGAGATCTGGTCATCCGGACATCGGAACATCCAGTCCGCCGCTCTGAACCCGGTGACGGGTGAGCTCTGGGAAGTCGAGCACGGCACGCGCGGAGGCGACGAACTCAACATCGCGCGGAAAGGCAAGGATTACGGCTGGCCGACCATCGC
>CALBSU010000180.1 GCA_937967285.1 uncultured Acidobacteriota bacterium | reverse complement strand
GTCTGCGGCAAATGCAAGGCGCCGCTCTTCCATACGACCGAACCGGTCAAGGTGACCGATGCGAACTTTCAGCAGATCGTCGGCAGTTCGTCGCTGCCTGTGCTGCTCGACCTGTGGGCGGCCTGGTGCGGGCCCTGTCTGATACTCGGTCCGGTGATCGATGAGCTGGCCGTCGAAATGGCGGGCCGCCTGGTCGTTGGAAAGCTGAACGTCGACGAGAATCCCGCTACCGCCGGGCGATTCGGAGTCCGCAGCATCCCGACAATGCTCATTCTCAGGAACGGTCAGGAGGTCGATCGTCTGGTCGGAGCAATGCCCAAGGCGGAGATACTGCGTCGTATCAATGCCGTTCTCGGTTAAGTGACATGCTCTATCGTGACCGGTCGGATGCCGGCAGACAACTGGCCGCAGCTTTACAGGAATATGCGGGCCGGGAAGATGTGATTGTTCTCGGCCTTCCGCGGGGCGGTATTCCCGTGGCATTCGAGGTCGCCCGCGCGCTCGAACTGCCGCTCGATATGGTGCTGGTTCGCAAGCTCGGCGTTCCCGGGCAGGAGGAGCTGGCCATGGGCGCCATCTCGACGGGCGGCGCATGCGTTCTCAATGACGACGTGCTCGGCTGGATGAACATCCCGCGGGAGGTGATCGAGCAGGCGATCGAGCGCGAAAGCGTCGAACTGGCCAGAAGGGAATCGCTCTATCGCGGCGACAGGCCGCCCCCGGCGATCGAAGGCAAGACCGTTATCCTGATCGACGACGGTCTGGCTACCGGCTCGACCATGCGCGCGGCCATCCGCGGGCTGCTGCAACTCTCACCCGCGCGAATCATCGCTGCCGTCCCGCTCGCGCCTGCTCAGACCTGCGCCGAGATCAGACGCATCGATAAGAAGGTGGATTGCCTCTGCCTCGCGACTCCGGAACCGTTCTACGCCGTCGGCCAGGGCTACCGGGTCTTCGATCAGACCTCGGACGACGAGGTCAGGGAGCTCATGAAAAAGGCGGACCATTGGTCCGCCTCATCCTGACGCATCGGTTGTCGTGACGTCTATTTTTCCTTCTTCTCGAAGATCCTGGGCTTGATGTTGGGATTGAACTTGAACTTCTTGAGAGTCCACTCCTCGATGGTCTGACCGTTGGCCGCCTTGACGACCCGGTGAGGCAGCAGCAGTTTTCCCTCGGGTTTGTGATCGGTGAAGAAGAGCTGGACGTCGATCATCTTCGGTTCGCCGTTGTCCTCTTCCGCTCCGCGACGCGCGGCCGGCGCGGCGAAATTCATCATCCACGGCAGGTGGGTCTTCTGATCGAACATCATCCACATCGCGAAACCGTCCGGCCCGAGCACCTTGAGCACGTCGACCTTGCCGTCCTTCGCCTGAACTTCGTTCTCATAGCTGAAGGAGAATTCATTCGCATCGGGCGAGGCCATCAACAGCGCCAGCAGGATCCGGCTGTAGTCGCCGCGGATCTGTCGCTCGATCGCCGTTCTCGCCTCGGGCGAGACGTCGACGATCCCTGTCGGGGCTGAAGAGGGGCGTCTGCCGCCCATGCCGCTGCC